>NZ_BAAHXB010000008.1:0-91821 GCF_054657215.1 Endothiovibrio diazotrophicus | reverse complement strand
CGCCGCCGGGCGGAGTGGCTCGGCGTTCCAAAACAGGAAGTTATTCTTTCGCGAGCCCTTAGTGCCGGCGGCACGGAACGAATGGGTGATCCGAGACACTAACCGAGGATGACCCCGTTATAATCAGCGGGCGCTCCGCTCAAGATGAGTCCCAAACGAGTCCTAACCGAATGAAATTGATAGACGCCAAAATGATCGACTTCATGGGGTATCGCAAGTCTGCGATCCTCTTCTCCGCGCTGCTGATCGCCGTCTCGATCATCTCGCTGGCGACCCGTGGGCTCTCCTTCGGCATCGACTTCACCGGCGGTACCCTGATCGAGGTGGGCTATCCCCAGCCGGTGGACCTGCCGGAGGTACGCTCCGCACTGAAGACGGGGGGGGTCGAGGAGGCGGTCGTGCAGCATTTCGGCACCGCCCGCGACGTGCTGGTGCGCACCCCGCCGAAGGAGGGGGAGAACAGCGCCGAGCTGAGCAGCCGGGTGCTGGCGGCCCTGAAGAAGGGGGACGCCGGAGCGGAGATGCGCCGGGTGGAGTTCGTCGGTCCCCAGGTGGGTGGCGAACTGGTCAATGACGGCGGGTTGGCGATGCTCTACGCGCTGATCGGCATCCTCATCTACGTGGCGATGCGTTTCGAGTACCGCTTCTCCCTCGGCTCGGTGATCGCCCTGATCCACGATGTGATCATCACCCTGGGCGTCTTCTCGGTGTTCCAGTTGGAGTTCGATCTGGTGGTACTGGCGGCGGTGCTGGCGGTGATCGGCTATTCGCTCAACGACACCATCGTGGTCTTCGACCGTATCCGCGAGAACTTCCGCAAGATGCGCAAGGAGGGGCCGGTCGAGGTGGTCAACGTCTCCCTTACCCAGACCCTGTCGCGTACCTTGATGACTTCGGGGACCACGCTGCTGGTGCTGGTGGCGCTGTTCTTCATCGGCGGCTCGGTGATCCACAACTTCTCCCTGGCGCTGATCGTCGGCATCGTGATCGGTACTTACTCCTCCATCTACGTCGCCAGTACCGTCGCCCTGGCCCTCGGGGTGAGCAAGGCCGATCTGGTCGCCCCGCCCAAGGAGGGCGGCGAGGGCGCCTCCGAGCTGGAGAACGCCCCTTAAGAATTTTTCCGCAAATGAACGCGAAATAAACGCGAATGAAGAGATTATGGGCGGGCTTTTGGCCCGCCTGCTTATTTATTCGCGTTCATTTGCGGACCCCTCTTCTTGAGATTTTCCATGATGACGCTTCCGCTGGTGCTCGCATCCACCTCGCCGTTTCGCCGGGAGGTGCTCTCCAAGCTCGGTCTGCCGTTCGAGACAGCGTCACCGGACGTTGATGAATCGGCGTTGACCGGCGAGTCCCCGGAGATGCTGGTGGCCCGCCTCTCCGAGGCGAAGGCCCGCGCGGTCGCCGGACTTCACCCCGAGGCATTGATCATCGGTTCCGATCAGGTGGCGGTGCTCGCCACCGATGCGGGAGTCGAGGTGCTCGGCAAGCCGGGCGATCACCCGCGGGCGGCGCTTCAGCTCCGGAGGCTCTCCGGTCATCGGGTCACCTTTCTCACCGGACTCTGCCTCTACAACAGTGCCGCCGACCGGGCCCAGGGTGTGGTGGAGCCGTTCCACGTCCACTTCCGCGAATTGAGCGAGGACATGATCGAGCGCTATCTGCAGGCCGAGCAGCCCTACAACTGTGCCGGCAGCTTCAAATCGGAGGCGCTGGGTATCGTGCTCTTCGATCGCCTGGAAGGAGATGACCCCAACGCCCTGATCGGCCTGCCCCTGATCCGCCTGGTGAGGCTGCTGGAAGAGGAGGATGTCCACGTCCTGTGAGCGTCCAACGCTGTCACCGCCCTGCCCGGATTTGGGCGGTGTGCACAAGATGAAGGGAAAGGGCCGCTGAGGTAGCCCTACATCTTGTGCCGAGCCCTCGCATTTCGGTAGGCACAAATTTTTGACATGGGCGCTGTGCTTTCGTATGATGCGCCGCTTATGTTCGAGCCTTTGCCGGAACGCCTGGATCTGTTGCGGGATGCCTCCCGCGGGCGGGCATTCCGCGGGCGAATCCCCCTCGATCGGATGGCGCGGCTGCGCGTGGCCGCCGTGGATGCGGTTGGCGACGCCGTGGTGGAGTTTGCGCTCGATCGCGACGGCGCGGGCCGCCCGTTCATGAAGGGGACGGTCGCGGCGGCGGTGGCGTTGACCTGTCAGCGCTGTCTGCAGCCGGTGATGCTGGAGCTGGAGGCCGTCTTCTCCCTGGGGCTGGTCCGCGGGGAGCAGGAGGCGGAGCGTCTGCCGGAGGAGTACGAGCCGTTGCTGGTCGCTCCCGAGCCGATGGAACTCGCTCCGTTGATCGAGGACGAGCTGCTGCTGGCGCTGCCGGCGGTGGCCCGTCACGATACGTGTTCGATGGGCTATTCGCCGGAGCCGGCGGCGGAGCCCGAGGAGGCGCCGCCGCGGGAGAACCCGTTTGCGGCGCTCTCCGCGCTCAAACGCGAGGCGCCGGATGAGGGCGGCTCGGACCGGTGAATGTTTTGTTTATCAAGGTTGTAACTTCAGGAGCCTGACCATGGCCGTTCAGCAGAACCGCAAGACCCCCTCCAAGCGTGGCATGCGCCGTTCCCACGATGCCCTCAAGGGGCCGACCCTCTCCGTCGATGCCGGCAGCGGCGAGACCCATCGCCGTCACCACGTCACCGCCGACGGGTTCTACAAGGGCCGCAAGGTGATCAATACCTCCGGCGACGCCGAGTAATCACCGCAATCACGCCGGGCTTTGCCGTCCGGCGGCGGTGGTTATCCGACTCCCGATCCGTATGACGGATACCGCGATCACGATTGCGCTGGACGCCATGGGCGGTGACTTCGGTCCCGACGTGGTGGTGCCGGCGGCGTTGAAAGCCCTTCGCAAGCATCCCGAGTTGAAGCTGATCCTGGTCGGCGACCGGGAGGCGGTGTCCTTGCGCCTCGCCGCCGAAAAGGGGGTGGTGGGCGAGCGGTTGCGGATCCAGCACGCCTCCCAGAGAGTGGAGATGAGCGATCCGCCGGCGCTCGCCCTGCGCAACAAGAAGGACTCTTCGATGCGGGTGGCGATCAATCTGGTGAAGGAGGGGGGGGCGGACGCGGCGGTCAGCGCCGGCAACACCGGAGCGTTGATGGCTACCGCCCGCTTCGTGTTGAAGACCCTGCCGGGGATCGATCGACCGGCGATCATGACCGCCATCCCCTCGTTGCGTGGGCACACCAACGTCCTCGATCTCGGGGCGAATGTGGACTGCTCGGCCGAGCACCTGTTCCAGTTCGGTGTAATGGGCTCGATCACGGTGAGCGCGGTGGATGGCATCGCCGAACCGGCGGTGGGGCTGCTCAACGTCGGCGAGGAGGACATCAAGGGCAACGAGCAGGTGAAGGAGGCCCACGCGCTGTTGGAGCGTTCGGAACTTCGCTACATCGGCTTCGTCGAAGGGGACGACATCTTCAAGGGCAAGGCCGACGTGGTGGTTTGTGACGGCTTCGTCGGCAATGTCTTCCTGAAGACCACCGAGGGGCTGGCGAAGATGATCAGCCACAACATGAAGGCGGAGTTCAAGCGGGGCTGGTACTCGAAGCTCGCCGCCGTTTTCGCCCTGCCGGTGCTGCGGCGTTTTCGTGCCGCCCACGACCCCCGCGCCTACAACGGTGCCAGCCTGCTCGGGCTCAACGGCATCGTCATCAAGAGCCATGGTGGGGCCGATCCCTTTGCCTTCGGCAATGCCATCCGCATCGCCATGCTTGAGGTGCGCAAGCAGGTGCCCCAGGCGATCCGCCAGCGGGTGGAGAGCCAACTGATTGAGAGGCAAGCGGTTTGACCTACTCCCGTATCGCCGGTACCGGTGGCTATCTCCCCGAGCGGGTGATGACCAATGCCGATCTGGAAAAGTTCGTCGACACCACGGATCAATGGATCCGCGAGCGCACCGGCATCGAGAAACGCCACTTGGCGGCCGATGGCGAAACCACCTGCGACCTGGCGGAGCGGGCGGCGCGGCGGGCGATCGAAATGGCCGGTTGCGAGGCCGCGGAGATCGACCTCATCGTGGTCGCCACCACCACCCCCGATCGTATCTTCCCGAGCACCGCGGCGCTGCTCCAGCATCGCCTCGGTGCCAATGGTGGCGCGGCCTTCGATGTGCAGGCGGTGTGCACCGGCTTCGTCTATGCCCTCGGCGTGGCCGACAACTTCATTCGCGCCGGTTCCTCCCGGCGTGCCCTGGTGGTGGGGGCGGAGACGATCTCGCGGGTCGTCGACTGGAGCGATCGCACCACCTGCGTGCTGTTCGGTGACGGTGCCGGAGCGGTGGTGCTGGAGGCGAGCGAAGCGCCGGGGATTCTCTCCACCCATCTGCACGCCGATGGCGGTTACGACGAACTGCTGCAGGTGCCGTGGGGTCCCTCCCAGGGCTATGACGCGCTCGATGGTGAAAGCCGCTTCATCCAGATGCGTGGCAACGAGGTGTTCAAGATGGCGGTCAATACCCTGGGCCGCATCGTCGACGAGACCCTGGAAAAGAATGGGCTGGAGAAGTCCGACGTCGATTGGCTGATCCCGCATCAAGCCAATACCCGGATCATCGCCGCCACCGCCAAGAAGCTGAAGATGCCGATGGAGCGGGTGGTGCTGACGGTCAACGAGCAGGGCAACACCTCCGCCGCCTCGGTCCCGCTGGCGCTCGACACCGCGGTGCGCGACGGGCGCATCAAGCGCGGCGAGACGCTGCTGCTGGAGGCGTTCGGCGGTGGTTTTACCTGGGGTTCCGCCCTGGTGAAATTCTAAAGAGAAGAAATGGACAGGATTAACAGGATTTTTCAGGATTTACAGGTTTGCCTGAGGTGTTCGGTAGTTGCCTGATTCCATTAAATTCTGGCCTGTCAATCCCGCCAAATCCTGTTAATCCTCTAGAATTCCTTGATTTTTAAATGAATAGCAATCTCGCCTTTCTCTTCCCCGGTCAGGGTTCCCAGTCGGTCGGAATGCTCGCCGATCTCGCCGCCTCCTTTCCGCTGGTGGGCGAAACGTTTGGTGAGGCGTCCGACGCCCTCGGTTATGATCTCTGGTCGCTGGTGGCCGGGGGGCCCGAGGAGGAGCTCAATCGCACCGAGAAGACCCAGCCCGCGATGCTCGCCGCCGGTATCGCCGTGTGGCGCGTCTGGCTGGAGCAGGGGGGGGCCGTTCCGGCCTCCGTTGCCGGTCACAGCCTGGGTGAATATACGGCGCTGGTTGCCGCCGACGCCATCCCGTTCGTCGATGCGGTGAGGCTGGTGGCCGCCCGTGGCCGTTTCATGCAGGAGGCGGTGCCGGAGGGGGAGGGCGCGATGGCCGCCCTCCTCGGTCTGGACGATGACGCGGTGCGCGCGGTCTGCGCCGAAAACGCGCATGGCGACGTGCTGGAGGCGGTCAATTTCAACTCCCCCGGTCAGGTGGTGATCGCCGGTAGCAGCGCCGCGGTGGACCGTGCGCTGGCGGCGGCCAAGGGGGCGGGGGCGAAGCGGGCGGTGAAGCTCGTGGTGAGCGCCCCCTCCCACTGCGCGCTGATGAAGCCGGCGGCGGAGCGGCTGGCCGCGGAGCTGGCGGCCGTCGAGGTGTCGAAGCCGGCCATTCCGGTGGTCCACAACGCCGACGTGGCCGTCTACGACGACCCCGCGGCGATACGCGACGCGCTGGTGCGCCAACTTCACCAGCCGGTGCGGTGGGTGGAGAGCGTCCGCTGGATCGCCGCCCGGGGCGCAGGTTTGATGGTGGAGTGCGGTCCCGGCAAAGTGCTGGCCGGGCTCAACCGCCGTATCGAAAAGAAGATTGATACCGTTGCGGTGTTCGATCCCAGTGGCATCGAGCAGGCGCTCGCCGCGGTGAATGGCGGCTAGATTGGGAAAAGGGGGAAGCCATGTCCTTGCAGAACGAGATTGCGCTGGTCACCGGCGCCAGCCGCGGCATCGGCCGCGCCACCGCCATGGCCCTCGGCGCCCGTGGCACCACGGTGATCGGTACCGCCACCTCGGAAAAAGGTGCGGAGGCGATCGATGCGGCGTTGCGTGAGGCGGGGATCGCGGGCGCCGGGATGGTGCTCGACGTTACCGAGCAGGCCTCGGTCGACGGGCTGATCGAGGCGGTCGAGGAGCGTTTCGGCAAGATCACCGTGCTGGTCAACAACGCCGGCATTACCCGCGACAACCTGCTGATGCGGATGAAGGACGAGGAGTGGGATTCGATCATCGCTACCAACCTCGGCTCGGTCTACCGCCTTTCCAAGGCGGTGCTGCGCGGCATGATGAAGGCGCGCCGTGGCCGCATCGTCTCCATCGCCTCCATCGTGGGTGTCACGGGCAATCCCGGCCAGACCAACTACGCAGCCGCCAAGGCGGGGATCATCGGTTTCAGCAAGTCCCTGGCCCGCGAGGTGGGCTCGCGCGGGATCACCGTCAACGTAGTGGCCCCCGGCTTCATCGATACCGACATGACCCGGGCGCTCAGCGACGAGAAGCGTGCCGCGTTGACCGGCCAGATCCCGCTGGCCCGTCTCGGTCAGGTGGAGGATATCGCCAACGCGGTTGTCTTCCTCGCCTCGCCGGAGGCCGGCTACGTCAGCGGCGAGACCCTGCACGTCAACGGCGGGATGTACATGAGCTGATTCCGGCCTTCGGATTTGAAATCGGGAATATCCGGTAGCCTGTTGATATATAAAGCTTTTCTGTCCTTCTCGTTGCGTCGGTGGTCCCCCCTTTTCCGAGGGGGAGATCGAGCTAGATCGGCGAACGGGATTTCAATACAATACCGGCGGCGGCGTCCGCGCTGCCTCTGGAACTCACTGGGAGGATATAACCGTCATGAGTAGCATTGAAGAACGCGTCAAGAAGATCGTTGTCGAGCAGCTGGGCGTCAAAGAGGACGAGGTGACCACCGAAGCCTCTTTCGTCGACGATCTGGGCGCGGATTCGCTGGACACCGTCGAACTGGTGATGGCCCTGGAGGAGGAGTTCGAGTGCGAAATCCCCGATGAGGAGGCCGAGAAGATCACCACCGTCCAGCAGGCGATCGACTACATCAACGCCAACTTGGGCTAATCGTCTAAGTGCTCCCAAGAGCCGCCCGCCCCTTGGGGTCGGCGGCCTTTTGTATTGGTCATTCGCGGCCCCGCCGATCGATGATGCGGGGCCGCGCGAAGTCGAGAGGACTTTCCGTTGTTGGGTAACAGACGCGTCGTGATCACCGGTCTGGGTATCATCTCCCCGGTAGGCAACACCGTGGAGACGGCCTGGGAGAATCTCCTCGCCGGCCGCAGTGGGATCGGTCCGATCACCCATTTCGATACGGCCGATTTCTCGGTTCGTTTCGGCGGCGAGATCCGCGACTTCGACGTTAGCCAATACATGTCGCCGAAAGAGGCGAAGAAAATGGACCCCTTCATCCACTATGGGTTCGCCGCCGCGACTCAGGCGATTCGGGATGCGGGGCTCACCGACGACGAGGCGGATGCCGAGCGGATCGGTGTCTCCATCGGTTCCGGCATCGGTGGTATCGGTACCATCGAGCATACTCACTCCACCTTCGAGGAGAAGGGGCCGCGGCGGATCTCGCCCTTCTTCGTACCGAGCGCGATCATCAACATGATCTCCGGCAACGTTTCGATCCGTTACGGTTTCAAGGGTCCCAACATCGCCCTGGTGACCGCCTGCGCCACCGCCACCCACTCGATCGGGGATGCCGCGCGCATGATCGCCTACGGCGATGCCGACGTGATGGTGACCGGCGGTGCCGAGATGGCCACCACCCCTACAGGCCTCGGCGGCTTCGCCGCCGCCCGGGCGCTCTCCACCCGCAATGACGACCCCGCCGGCGCCAGCCGTCCGTGGGACAAGGGGCGCGACGGTTTCGTGCTGGCCGACGGCGCCGGTGTGGTGGTGCTCGAAGAGTACGAGCGGGCGAAGGCCCGTGGTGCCCGCATCTACGCCGAGGTGGTCGGCTTCGGCATGAGTGGCGACGCCTTCCACATGACCCTGCCGGCCGAGGGGGGCGAGGGGGGCAAACGCTGCATGCTCAACGCGCTGCGCGACGCCGCGGTCGACCCCTCCCGGGTCGACTACGTCAACGCCCACGGCACCTCCACCCCGGCCGGCGACAAGGGGGAGAGCGACGGCATCAAGGCCGCCTTCGGCGACCACGCCCATCGGTTGGCGATCTCCTCCAGCAAATCGATGACCGGTCACCTGCTGGGGGCCGCCGGTGGTATCGAGGCGATCTTCACCACGCTCGCGATCCGCGACCAGGTGGCACCGCCCACCATCAATCTCACCGACCCCGATCCGGCCTGTGACCTGGACTACGTGCCCAACACCGCCCGACAGATGAAGATCGACGTCGCCATCTCCAACTCGTTCGGTTTCGGCGGCACCAACGGTACCCTGGTCCTCAGGAAGGTGTGATCGCGCCGACCGACGACGCACCGGTGGTGGTCCGCACCCTGGACCACCACCGGGACCCCCTGGCCCTGATGCGGGCCAATCCCTCCCGCTATCCCTATCTGCTCGAAAGCGTCGCCCACGGCCCGGCCCAGGCCCGCTACGACCTGCTCTTCGCCTTTCCGGGGGAGCGCCGACGGCTCGATCGTGCCCCGGATGGTTTTCTTCAACGGCTCGACCAATGGTGGGCCGCCGAGCGGATCGCCCCGTCACGCACGGATCTTCCCTTCGTCGGTGGCTGGTTTCTTTACCTCGGTTACGAGACGGCCGCCGAAGTGGAGCCGGTCCTGAGCCTGCCGCCGGCCGACGACGGCATGCCGGCCGCATTCGCTACCCGGGTTCCCGCAGCGGCCATTCGAGATCACCGGACGGGATTGCTTCATCTGGTGGCGGAGCGGAGATTTGAACACCTGCTCGATGTGATGGCCGCCGATTTCACGGCGGCGGGGCCGGTCGAGCCGTTCTTCGGCGAGGTGTTGTCGGGCGCCTTGGAGGAGGATGACCCACAGCGCTACATCGATGGCGTGAAGCGGGTGAAGCGCTACATCTACGACGGCGACGTCTTTCAAGTGAACTTGGCCCGCGCTTGGCGCGGAGTGCTGGCGGCCGGGGTCGGCCCGGTCGATCTCTATGCCCGGCTGCGCCGCAGCAATCCCGCCCCTTTTGCGGCCCTGGTGCTGGCGGGGGCGGGCGGGGTGATCAGCTCCTCGCCCGAGCGGTTGGTGGAGCGGCGTGGGGATCTGGTGCAGACCCGTCCGATCGCCGGTACCCGCCCGCGCGGCAAGGGGGACGAAGAGGACGCCAGTCTCTCGTGTGAACTGCTCGGTCACCCCAAGGAGCGGGCCGAGCATATCATGCTGATCGACCTGGAGCGCAACGACCTGGGGCGGGTCTGCGTCCCCGGCAGCGTCGAGGTGAGCGAGCTGATGGTGCTGGAGAGCTACGCCCATGTCCACCACATCGTCTCCAACGTCCGCGGCCGGCTGCGCGACGGGGTCACGCCGGGACAGGTGATCCGCGCGCTCTTCCCCGGAGGCACCATCACCGGGTGTCCAAAGGTGCGTTGCATGGAGATCATCGCCGAGCTGGAGGGGGTGGGACGGGGTGCCTACACCGGCTCTCTCGGCTACCTCAACCGCGACGGCTCCATGGATCTCAACATCCTCATCCGCACCCTGGTCCAGGACGGACGTCGCGTCACCCTGCGGGCTGGCGCCGGCATCGTCGCCGATTCCGATCCCGAGCGGGAGCTGGAGGAGACCCGCGCCAAGGCGCAGGGCATGCTGTTGGCGCTTTCCGGGAATCTGTTGGACGATGGATGAATCGGCCGCGGGAGGGGGGTGATGACCCGTTTCGCGGCCAACCCGCCCAGCATGCTGATCTCGATGGCCCGCCACCACGCGGAGGCGGTGCAGGAGGTGCCGATGGTCACCGGGTGGAGTGATCCGTCGACCGCGGAAGGGGAGAAAATGCCGGGCGCCCGCGCCTTCAGCGGTAGAAGCGGCTACTCCGATTGACGGCACGCCGTTCGGAGAGCAGCTCCTTCACATCGTTGTCGATCGGCAGGGAGAAGTCGTGGGAGGCGATGATCTTGCTGTCGGCGGCGCGGATCAGGCGCACCGTCATGAACACGGTGTCCGCCCCGACCGCATAGGTGCCGACCAGCACGCCCTGGGCGTCGTGCTGGTTGCTGATGTTGCGCAGCTCGCGCGAGAGCAGGAATTCACCCTGTTCCCGTGCCATATAGATGTTGTCGCGCAACTTGGTCTCGACCACGTGGAAGCCCATCTGAACCAGTCGCGAGGTGACCTGCTCGGTGGCCATGCGGCCGAGTGAGGAGGACTGTTCCAGACTGTCGACACTGACGAAGCTGGCGGCGATCAGCGGCTTGGCGGGGTCGAGCGAGGAGTTCAGGTTGGCGATCAACTGCTCGCTGGCCTTGTAAAAGGCAGTGGTGAGCCGGGAGTCCGGGTGGCTCTTCTCGCGGGTCGCGGTGGTGGTGGCGGTGCAGCCGACGGCCAGGAGGGCGATCAGCAGCAGTGCCGAAAAGCGGGTGATCTTGTGGTTCATGGGCCCTGTTTCCTGCAGACTAAGGACGACGTCGAGGGTTACCGGTCGGTGACCTGGAAACGCCGGGTCGGGGTGTGGCACTGCTCCTGGTAGTGAGCGTCGTCGCCGTCGTTGATGTAGTAGATGCCGGTCTTGCGGAACAGGTAGGTGTCGTTGCGGGTGACCGAAACGTTGATGATCACCTCGGTGTCGGGGGTATCGGTGAGGTAGCCGCTGCCGATGTCCGCCAACACGCCGGCGCCCAGCAGGTTGAAGACCGCGGTGTCGTGGGTTGCCCCGTATTCCGCCAGATCGTGCACCGCCCACAGACCGGCGGCCAGCGCGGTGTAGGTGCCGGGGCGCGGGCGGAGGTACCCGCGGTCGGTGTGGCGGAGCACTTGGGCGTGGAACTCGACGTCGAGATCGGCACCTCCGCGCTGCTGCACCGTAGCCCCCTTCTCCACCAGTTTGGTAATCAGCATTTCACGGAAGACCTGATTGAAGGGGGTGGCGCAGTGGCTGACGGTGCCGCCGCAGGCCGTGCTGCTGCAGGAGAGACCGACCCGGCTACCCGCCTTCAGGTAACCCTCCAGGGACGTGGTGATACGCCCGGCCACGTCATCGGCGAGCAGCTCCCAGTGGTGGGCGGCCTGCATCTTCTGCTGGGTCGCGTAGGGATAGGTCTCGGCGAGCGGGTATTGACTCTTCGTTGCGCAGCCGGCGAGGGAGGCTGCGGCGAGCAGTAACAGCGAGCGCTTGATCTTGTTGTTCATTCCCGGATTCCACGAGTTGGCCCACGATCCGGCGACGCGGTGGCGGCCGTTCGGGGAGACTATTTGGGACTCGGCCAGACTAGCGTCAAACGCCGATGGTGTCCACTAGATGGGTTGTCGTGGGCATGCGCATCATCCAGAGCGCCCTTTTTTCCATCGCCCACCCGGGTTCCGATCGAGGTCCAAGCACATCTTCCACCGAAAGTCGCTGAGTGTGGAAGGTGACTCGGTTGGGGGAAGGGCGGAGTGTCTGCCCCGGGGAAAAGGACCCGGTGCCGCGTGGCGCCGGGTCCTTTTCGTCCTCCCCGACGAGAGCCTCCGTCAGGCGTGGGTATTGATGATCGAACCCCGCTCGCCCTCGGCCATCTCCGTCTGACGGGACTCGCCCGCCTCCTGCGCGGCGCTCTCGCCGGACTCTCCCGAGGCGGGCTTGGGGGCGGTGGCACTCTTGGCGGCGTTCATGGCCTCGACGGCCAGGGAGCCCATTCCGACGCTGTTGACGTTCATGTTCCACTTCTCCTTTCGGTTTCTGTAGGGGGTGTCGCCCGGGAGAGATGCCCGGGCACAGGGACGTTATCGACGATAAAAATTTAAGCTGAAGGCTGTTCTTTTAGAATTATCGAAAAAAATACGAAAAATTTACAAAAAGGTATAAGGGGAACATGAAAAAAAGCTTAATGCTGGCTTAAGAGAACCAATTGATGGGCCTCTTGAAACACCGGGAACGACGGCGATTTTGGCTGCTGACGACAACGTAGACCCAGTGTTGCATGAATTTTCGGTTCTGAGGACTATCAGCGTGCGGAAACCGGCGGCGCGCGGACCTTTTTGGAGGCCCGCCAGCAGCGGGCCGATGATCGCGTAGCATCCGCGCCCTGCTCACGCTCCTCGCCGGGCAGCCGACCGGGGAGCGCACCGGGCTGCGCCTCGACCCCCGGCGGGGGCAACAGCCTCCGCGACAACCGTCGCCAAGTGGCGCTGGCGGCAACTTCCCATAGTGTAGAAAATCAGCGCCCGATCGGAGCGTCACCGCGAAGGATCACCGCTACCCTTGCGGATTCAACTCGGCATAGGTCTCGGCGAAGGCCTGGATCGCGCGGTCCAGGTCCTCCCGGGTGTGGGCCGCCGAGATCTGGGTGCGGATGCGTGCCTTGCCCTTCGGCACCACCGGGAAGAAGAAGCCGATGGCGTAGATGCCGCGCTCCAGCAGCGCGGCGGACATCCGTTGGGCGAGTACCGCGTCGCCGAGCATCACCGGCACGATCGGATGCTCCCCCTCGGGGATGTCGAAACCGGCGTCGCGCATCCCCTGGCGGAAGTAGCGGGTGTTCTCCTCCAGCCGGTCGCGCAGTTCGGTGGACGCCGAGAGCATCTCCAGCACCTTGATTGAGGCGGCGCAGATGGCCGGCGCCACGGTGTTGGAGAAGAGGTAGGGGCGGGAACGCTGGCGCAGCAGGTCGATGATCTCCTTGCGCCCCGAGGTGTAGCCGCCGGAAGCCCCGCCGAGCGCCTTGCCGAAGGTGCCGGTGATGATGTCGACCCGCTCCATCACCCCACAGTATTCGTGGACCCCGCGGCCGGTCTTGCCCATGAAACCGACGGCGTGGCAGTCGTCGTGGTGGACCATGGCATCAAAACGGTCGGCGAGGTCGCAGATCTTGTCCAACTGGGCAATGGTCCCATCCATCGAGAAGACGCCGTCGGTGGTGACCAGGATACGGCGGGCGCCCTTCTCGCGGGCCTCCTTCAGTTTCGCCTCCAGATCCGCCATGTCGTTGTTGCGGTAGCGGTAGCGCGCCGCCTTGCACAGGCGCACGCCGTCGATGATCGAGGCGTGGTTGAGTTCGTCGGAGATCACCGCATCCTCGGCGGTGAGGATGGTCTCGAACAGGCCGGCATTGGCGTCGAAGCAGGCGGCGTAGAGGATCGTCTCCTCGGTGCCGAGGAATTCACTGACCTTCGCTTCGAGCTGTTTGTGGATCGACTGGGTGCCGCAGATGAAGCGCACCGAGGAGAGGCCGAAACCCCACTGGTCGTAGCTCGCCCTGGCCGCCGCGATCAGCTCGGCGTTGTTGGCCAGTCCCAGGTAGTTGTTGGCGCACATGTTGACGACTTCGCGGCCGTCGGCCAGCAGGATGTCGTTCTTCTGGTCGGAGGCGATGATCCGCTCCTCCTTCCACAGGCCCGCCTCGCGGATGCCGTTCAGTTCTTCGGTAAGACTCTCTTTGGCGCTTTTGAAACTCATGTCGATATCCGTCGGAATTTCATGGGGTGCATACGGCACGCCCTGGGGATGTTCGGGATTGGAGGGCCTTCCAATCGTCGGAAGAGGGAAATCACTCCTCTTCCCAGTTGAGGATCACCTTGCCGGATTGGCCCGAGCGCATCACGTCGAAGCCCTGCTGGAAATCGGTGTAGTGAAAGCGGTGGGTGATGATCTTCTCCAGCGGCAGCCCGGTCTGCACCATCATCGTCCCCTTGTACCAGGTCTCGAAGATCTCGCGGCCGTAGATCCCCTTGATGGTCAATCCCTTGAAAACCACGTCCTCCCAGTTGATGCCGGAGCCGTTGGGCATGATGCCGAGCATGGCGATGTTGCCGCCGTTGATCATCTTGCTCAGCATCTCCTTGAAAGCGTGGTGGGAGCCGGACATCTCCAGCCCCACGTCGAACCCCTCGAAGATGCCCAGGCTGCGCATCAGCTCGCGGGTGATGGCGGTCTGGCCGACGTTGATCGGGATCACCCGCGAGACGATGCTCTTCGCCAGGTTGAGGCGGTAGTCGTTGAGATCGGTGATGACGATATTGCGCGCCCCGCAGTGGTCGGCCACCATCGCCGCCATGATGCCGATGGGGCCGGCACCGGTGATCAGCACGTCCTCGCCCACCATGTTGAAGGAGAGCGCGGTATGCACCGCGTTACCGTAGGGGTCGAAGCAGGCGAGCACCTCGGTGGGCATCTCGCGGCTCGGCCGGTAGACGTTCTTCTCCGGGATCGACAGATATTCGGCGAAGCAGCCGGTGCGGTTGACGCCGACGCCGATGGTGTTGGGGCAGAGGTGGCGGCGCCCGGCGAGGCAGTTGCGGCAGCGCTCGCAGACGATGTGCCCCTCGCCGGAGACCACGTCGCCGAGATTGACGCCGGTCACGTTGGAGCCGCGATCCACCACCACGCCGGCGAACTCGTGACCGATGGTCATCGGCACCGGGATGGTCCGCTGGGCCCACTCGTCCCAGTTGTAGATGTGGACGTCGGTACCGCAGATCGCGGTCTTCTGGATCTTGATCAGGACGTCGTTGTTGCCCACCTCGGGCAGCGGAACGTCATCCAACCACAGCCCCTCTTCGGGGCGCTTTTTGACAAGCGCTTTCACGGTGCCGCCTTCTGCTGTTTTCGATGGATTCAGGGAGCCGGCCGCGGCACGCCGCGGCCGGGGAGACGACACCCTAACATGGGGGCCGTGGCAGTGGCGAGACTGCTCGACGGTCCGGTTGCGGCCGTCGTTCAGCGAGGGGTGCTGCGTGCCTACGGTCGATGCCGATTCGGCTTAACCCTACGTTTACTGTAGAATCGGCCGGCCGCGTCGCCTCCTGCGATCCGGTGCGGAGGCCACGAAGCATGACCACGATCCGTCAGGACGATTTCATCCAAAGCATCGCAGATGCACTGCAGTACATCTCCTACTACCACCCGGTGGATTACATCCGGGCGCTGGGGGAGGCCCACGCGCGGGAGCAGTCACCGGCGGCGCAGGACGCCATCGCGCAGATCCTCTACAACTCGCGGCTGTGCGCCGAGGGGCATCGGCCGATCTGCCAGGACACCGGGATCGTGGTGGTCTTCCTGGAGATCGGCATGGAGGTGCGCTGGGAGGCCGGGCTGGACGTCGAGTCGATGGTCAACGAGGCGGTGCGCCGCGCCTACGGCCACCCCGACAACGTGCTGCGCGCCTCGGTGCTCGCCGATCCGGCCGGTGCCCGTACCAACACCCGTGACAACACCCCGGCGGTGATCCACACCCGCGTCGTCGCCGGCGACAAGGTGGAGGTGAAGCTGGCGGCCAAGGGGGGCGGCTCGGAGAACAAGGCGCGTTTCGCCGCTCTCAACCCCAGTGCCGATATCGTCGAGTGGATCGTCCAGGCGGTGGAGGGGATGGGCGCCGGCTGGTGTCCGCCGGGGATCCTTGGCGTCGGTATCGGCGGCACCCCGGAGAAGGCGCTGCTGCTGGCCAAGGAGTCGCTGCTGGCGCCGGTGGACATCCATGAATTGCGCGAGCGGGGGCCGACGAGCCGCGCCGAGGAGCTGCGCCTGGAGCTGTTCGAACGGGTCAACGCCCTCGGCGTGGGGGCCCAGGGGCTGGGCGGTTTGACCACCGTGCTCGACATCAAGGTGCTCGACTATCCGACCCACGCGGCCTCCCTGCCGGTGGCGGTGATCCCCAACTGCGCCGCCACCCGCCACGCCCACTTCACCCTCGACGGCAGCGGCCCGGCCCATCTTGCGCCGCCGCGGCTGGAGGATTGGCCCGACGTCACCTGGACCGTCTCCCCGCAGGCGCGGCGGGTCGATCTCGACGCAGTGACCGCCGAGGAGGTGGCGAGCTGGACGCCGGGCGAGCGGCTGCTGCTCAACGGCAAGCTGCTCACCGGCCGCGACGCCGCCCACAAGAAGATCGCCGATCTGCTCGCCCGCGGCGAACCGCTGCCGGCCGGGGTCGATTTCCACAACCGCTTCATCTATTACGTCGGCCCGGTGGACCCGGTGGGCGACGAGGTGGTGGGGCCGGCCGGGCCCACCACCTCCACCCGCATGGATGCCTTCACCGAAACCATGCTCGGCCAGGCAGGACTGCTCGGCATGGTGGGCAAGGCGGAGCGCGGGCCGCAGGCGATCGAGTCGATCCGCAACCACCGCGCCGCCTACCTGATCGCCGTCGGCGGCGCCGCCTACCTCATCGCCAAGGCGATCCGCGGCGCGCGGGTGGTCGCCTTCGCGGAGCTGGGGATGGAGGCGATCTACGAATTCGAGGTCGAGGACCTGCCGGTGACCGTCGCCGTGGACAGCCACGGCGAGTCGGTCCATAAGAGCGGACCCGCCGAGTGGCGGGTCAAAATAGAACAGATGCGCGGGTGATTGGGCGGACGGTGCAGCCGCAGCGCCGCAGGCCCGTCGGATGGGTGATGTGCCGGCCGCTTCCGCGTCCGCACGGTCCCCGGGGCCTGCGCCGACCCCGCATCGCAGAGGCTGATTTGCATGTTGAAACTCTCCATCATCGGCGCCGGTAACGTCGGCAGCCACATCGCCGTCTACGCGGCGGGCAAGGATCTGGCCGACATCGTGCTGCTCGACAAGGACGAAGGGAAGGCGCGGGGGACCGGGCTGGACATCACCCAGGCGATGGCCATGGCCAACGTCGACCGGGTGGTGAAGGGGACCGGCGACTACGCCGACACCGCCGGCTCCGACATCGTGGTGATCACCGCAGGCCTCGCGCGCAAGCCGGGGATGTCCCGCGACGACCTGCTGGGGGTGAATGCCGAGATCGTCCGCTCGGTGACCCGCGAGGTGGTGAAACACTCGCCCGACTGCATTCTGGTGGTGGTGACCAACCCGATCAACACCATGGCCCAGCTCGCCTTCGAGGAGAGCGGCTTTCCGCGGGAGCGGGTGATCGGCGTGGCCGGGGTGCTCGACAGCGCGCGGTTCAAGGCGTTCATCGCCGCCGAACTCGCCATCGGTGCCAGCCGCATCCAGACCATGGTGCTCGGCGACCACGGCGCCCAGATGGTGCCGCTGGTGGACCACTGCACGGTGGACGGGGTGCCGATCCGCGAGAAGATCCCGGAGGAGCGGATCCAGGCGATCGTCGATCGGGTGCAGCACGGCGGTTCGGAGATCGTCAAGCTGCTGCGCACCGGTTCCGCCTACTATGCGCCGGGCACCGCCACCGTCGAGCTGCTCGACGCAATCCTCAACGACCACCAGCACACCCTGCCCTGCGCGGTGCTGCTGAAGGGGGAGTACGGGGTCGACGGGCTGTTCGTCGGCGTGCCGGTGCTGATCGGCCGCAACGGCATGGAGGAGGTGGTGGACGTCCACCTCACCGAGGCCGAGACCCGTGCCTTCCAGCTCTCCGTCGAGCATATCCGCGAGCGGCTCGAGCAGCTCGCGACGATGGCTGTCTGAAGCGTACAAGGCCGCCGCTGCCGCGGCGACGCGAACGGGGGTCGCGGGGGAAGATTCGCCTTGACCTTTCCGAGCGTGATCCTACCGTTCGGGAGGCGCATGCCGACCCGAGTGACGGTGCCCCCGTTCACGTCGCGGCGATAGCCGCGACCCCTACCGACCCCGCCGTTCAAAGGGCCCGGCAAACCGCCCGACAAAAACGGTTTCTTCCCTTCGGATCCGACATACAATAGGGGCTCCGTCCTCCCCGCGGGGGCGGTGGCGGAACCCCCCGTCGGGCGAGGCGGGTTTCGAAGTAACGAGTTTGAACGCCGCGGCGGATCGCGGCGAGCCGGGAGGATCGATGACCTACTGCGTGGCGATCACGGTGAACGACGGGTTGGTGCTCTGCTCCGACTCGCGCACCAATGCCGGGGCGGACATGCTCTACACCCACGGCAAGATGCACACCTTCCACCCGTCCCCCGACCGTTTCTTCGTGGTGATGACCGCCGGCAATCTGGCGACCACCCAGTCGATCATCAGCCGCATCGAGTACGACCTGGAGAATCCCGAGATCCCCAACCTGCTCGGCTGTCCCAAGATGTATGACGTCGCCCGCTACGTCAGCCAGGTGAGCCGCGATGAGCACGCCCGCGCCCAGTCGGACACCGCCTCCGCCGGGGTCGACACCTCCGCCTCCCTGATCCTCGCCGGCCAGATCGGCAGCGTGGCGCCGGCGGCCTACCTGATCTACTCCGCCGGCAACTTCATCACTGACTCCGACGAAACCCCTTTCCTGCAGATCGGCGAGAGCAAGTACGGCAAGCCGATCCTTGACCGCATCGTCACCCGCGATACCACCCTGGAGGACGCCGCCCGCTGCGCCCTGGTGTCGATGGACTCGACCATCCGCTCCAACGCCACGGTGGGGCCCCCGATCGATCTGCTGGTCTATGAGCGGGACACCTTCGAGAGCGACCACTACCTCCACCTGACCGACGACGACGACTACCTGCGGGCGCTGCGCCAGAGCTGGAACGAGTCGCTGAAGGTGTCGTTCGCCAACCTGCCGCTGCTCCACTGGGAGCAGCGCACCGGCGGCGGCAACGGTGAGGCGGCACCGCCGCTGCAACCCTCCCCGCAGCAGCCCGCCGGGATGATCCAGAATCAGACCTTCGAGGAGCTGTCGCCTCCCGACAACATTCTGCCGATGATAAACGACGTCGGATATAAGTGATCTGGCGTCGGTCGACGTTATCGGACCGGGTCGACGAGGTCTCCTTATCGAACGGCGTGCCGGCGTGACGATTCGGTGGGTTACGGCGCGCCCGTTTGCCGGCTGAGATCGGAAAGGGAGGGTGGCATGCGCGCCTAACCCACCCTACGATACGGCGGTACATTCACCTTTTCGTCGTATCCATAGAGGGACTTCCCCGTGTCGATCCGCGTCGCCATCCGCCACCGCACCGAATACCGTTACGACCGTCCGATCCTCCTCTCGCCGCATCTGGTGCGGCTGCGTCCGGCCTCCCACTGCCGCACGCCGATCCACGCCTACAGCCTGCAGATCGAACCGAAGAAGCACTTCGTCAACTGGCAGCAGGACCCCTTCGGCAACTTCGTCGCCCGCTACGTCTTTCCCGAGCGGGTCAAGCGGCTGGTGGTGGAGGTGGAGCTGATTGCCGAGATGACGGTGATCAACCCCTTCGACTTCTTCGTCGAGGAGTCGGCCAAGGACTTCCCCTTCACCTACGCCGAGCACCTGGCCGGCGAGCTGGCCCCCTACCTCAAGGTGAGCGAGGCGGGGCCGCGGCTGCGCGACTACGTCGCCACCATCGACCGCGCGGATACCCCGATCGTCGATTTCCTGGTCGCCGCCAACCAGCGTTTGCAGCAGGAGATCGGCTACACCCTGCGCATGGAGGCGGGGGTGCAGAGCTGCGAGGAGACCCTGGCCAAGGCCACCGGCTCGTGCCGCGACAGCGCCTGGCTGCTGGTGCAGATCCTCCGCCACCTGGGGCTCGCCGCCCGTTTCGTCTCCGGCTATCTGGTCCAGCTGGCCGCCGACGAGCCCTCCCTCGACGGCCCCTCCGGACCGACCAAGGACTTCACCGACCTCCACGCCTGGGCCGAGGTGTTCGTGCCGGGGGCCGGCTGGATCGGCCTCGATCCCACCTCCGGGCTGTTCGCCGGCGAGGGCCACATCCCCCTCGCCTGCACCCCGGAGCCCAGCTCGGCGGCGCCGGTGAGCGGCCTGATGGAGCCGTGCGAGACCGAGTTCGTCTTCGAGAACGGGGTTACCCGCATCCACGAGACGCCGCGGGTGACGCTGCCCTACAGCGACGCCGAGTGGGACGCGGTGATGGCCCTGGGCGATCGGGTCGAGGCGGTGCTGACGGCGGGGGACGTGCGCCTCACCCAGGGCGGAGAACCCACCTTCGTCTCGATCGACGACCGTGACGGGGCGGAGTGGAACAACGCCGCCCTCGGCCCGCGCAAGGAGCGGCTCGCCCGCGGGCTGTTGCGCCGGCTGGCCGACCGCTTCGCCCCCGAGGGCGTGTTGCACCACGGCCAGGGCAAGTGGTACCCCGGCGAGGAGCTGCCGCGCTGGGCCTACAGCTGCTTCTTCCGCGCCGACGGCGAGCCGTTGTGGCAGCGCCGCGAGCGCCTCTCGCCGGCCGAACCGCCGGGCTACGGGCCGGGTGATGCCGAGCGGCTGGCCGAGGCGCTGGCCGCTCGGCTCGGCGTGGGGGAGGGGACGGTGATGGCCGCCTACGAGGACTCCGCCCACTACCTGCACTACGAGTCGACCCTGCCCGACGATCTCGATCCGCGCAAGGCCGACCTCACCGACCCGCTGGAGCGGCGTCGGCTGGCGCGCCTGCTTGGCCGCGGACTCGATCGGGTGACCGGCTTCGCGCTACCGCTCGCCTGGTCCGATGAGGGCAAGCGGGAGGGGTGGTTTTCCGCCCGTTGGTCGCTGCGCCGCGACCGCCTGGTGCTGCTCCCCGGCGACTCGCCGATGGGCTACCGGCTGCCGCTCGATTCGCTGCCGTGGGCGGCGCGGCGCCGCCGTCTGCACCCCGAACGGGACAGCTTCGACGTACGCGATCCGCTGGTCTCCGCCAGCGAGATCGCCAGCCGCTACTCTACCCTGGTGCCGCCGACCCGCGGCGGCACGCTCAGCGATCAGCCGAGCGCCGACGAGGCGGGGGTCGCCGAGGCGGTGCCGCACACCGCGCTCTGCATCGAGCCGCGCGAGGGGCGGTTGTGGATCTTCCTGCCGCCGCTCAGCCACCTGGAGCACTGGATCGAGCTGCTCACCGCGGTGGAGGAGGCGGCCGAGGCGTGCGGCGTGGCGGTGGAGCTGGAGGGCTACGAGCCCCCCTCCGACCCACGCCTGCGCAAGCTGGCGGTGACCCCCGATCCGGGGGTGATCGAGGTCAACATCCACCCCGCCGCCGATTGGCGGACGTTGGTGGCGAGCATCGAGACCCTCTACGAGGAGGCGCGGGAGAACCGTCTCGGCACCGAGAAGTTCATGATCGACGGCCGTCACACCGGCACCGGCGGCGGCAACCACGTCACCCTCGGCGGCGCCACGCCCGCCGACAGCCCGTTCCTGCGCCGCCCCGACCTGCTCGGCAGCCTGCTGCTCCACTGGCAGCACCACCCGGCGCTCTCCTACCTCTTCTCCGGCCTCTTCGTCGGCCCCACCTCGCAGGCCCCGCGGATCGACGAGGCGCGCGACGATGCCCTCTACGAACTGGAGATCGCGCTCCAGCAGCTGACGCCCGGCAAGGAGAGCCCGCCCTGGATGGTGGACCGGCTGTTCCGCAACCTGCTGGTCGACGTCACCGGCAACACCCACCGCGCCGAGTTCTGCATCGACAAGCTCTACAGCCCCTCCGGTCCCACCGGGCGGCTCGGCCTGCTCGAGTTCCGCGGCTTCGAGATGCCACCGCACTGGCGCATGAGCGCGGTGCAGATGCTGCTGCTGCGCGCGCTGGTGGCGCAGTTCTGGGAGCGCCCCTACCGCGGCCGCCCGGCGCGCTGGGGGACCGTGCTGCACGACCGCTTCCTGCTGCCTCATTATTTGGAGGAGGACCTGCGCGAGGTGCTCGACGGGCTGCGCGAGGGGGGCTTCGACTTCCGCTTCGAGTGGTTCGCGCCGTTTTTCGAGTTCCGCTTCCCTCACTATGGCGACGTGCAGCACCAGGGGATGGCGCTGGAGCTGCGCGGGGCGATCGAGCCGTGGAACGTGCTCGGCGAGGAGGTCACCTCGCAGGGCACGGCGCGCTACGTCGACTCCTCGGTGGAGCGGTTGCAAGTGAAGGCGCGCCGGTTCAACCCGGAGCGTTTCTGCGTCACCTGCAACGGCCGCCGGGTGCCGTTGCAGCCTACCGGGGTGGAGGGGGAGTTCGTCGCCGGGGTGCGCTTCAAGGCTTGGCAACCGGCCTTCGGTCTCCACCCGCTGCTGCCGGCCGACGGTCCGCTCACCTTCGACCTGTTCGACTTGCACAATGGCCGTGCCATCGGTGGCTGCACCTATCACGTCGCCCACCCCGGCGGACGCAACTACGAGACGCTGCCGGTCAACGCCAACGAGGCTGAGGCGCGCCGGGTCGCCCGTTTCCAATCCCACGGCCACCGTATCGACGCACCCGTCCCGGCGTTGGGGCCCCCCAATCCCGCCTTCCCCGCCACCCTCGACCTGCGTTACCGCCCCTGACACTGGTCCGTTGGGCGATGGATGGCTTGGCCGCGGAGGCGCACCGGTCGGAGCAGGCAGTGCGCCTTGTGCCATCTCGGCGTACTTTCACAGTAAAAAGCAGGCGCTCGTCCGGAGTACCGCTCTGTTCGCGCCCCGCTCATGGTATCCTTCACCGCTTTGTAACGATTCGGGGGATGACGCGCCCCGGCGACCGGGTTGACCTGGAGACGGTTGGACGATGACGAAGCAATTGAGCCTGCCCAAGGAGCGGCGATTGACGGTGGTGTTTCGGGTGGAGCCGGGGTGTCTCGGCCCGGAAGGGGAACGGCACGTGGCCGGTTTTTGCGACTTCACGCAGGCGCGAATGGCCTCGGTCGATGCCGATTTCATCGGCTGGCGGATCATCCCGCGGGACGACAAGACGATGCCGGAAACCGAGTATCGGGTGGGTGAGCGGCGCCTCAGCCATGATCAGGCGGATCGCTACCTGCAAGTGTTCCAGAAACGCCTCGACGAGTTCGAGGGGCACCTCCAGGACCACATCGTCGAACTGATCGAAGAGTACTTCGAACGCTGAACGAAGGCGTAGGATGGGCGAAGCGTAGCGTGCCCATCAAAACGGCACTGCCACCGCAAAATTCACCGCCTTCGTTCGATGGGCACGTTGCGCTCGCTCCTTTGCCCATCCTATCCCGGCTCCGTCCATAAGGGCTTGCCCTGCCCGTTACCCACCAGCGACTCACTGATGGCCGATTTGTGGGTAAAGGGCAGGGCTTGCCTAACCGGAGGATGAACCATGGCAAAAGAGATCGAACGCAAATTCCTGGTGAGCGGTGACGGCTGGCGGCGCGAGGCGCGCAAGTCGGTCCACTACCGGCAGGGCTACCTGCCGACCACCGAGGTCTGCTCGGTGCGGGTGCGGGTGGCCGGCGACGAAGCCCACCTCAACATCAAGAGCGGCACCCTCGACGTGACCCGCCACGAGTTCGAGTACCCGATTCCCATGGAAGACGCGGAGGAGCTGCTGGATCTGCTCTGCCTGCGCCCGCAGATCGAGAAGACCCGCCACTTCGTCGATCACGGCGACCACACCTGGGAGGTGGACGTCTTCGCCGGGGAGAACGAGGGGCTGATCGTCGCCGAGATCGAACTATCGGACGCCGACGAGGCGTTCGTCATCCCGGAGTGGATCGGCGAAGAGGTCTCCGGTGACATCCGCTACTACAACAACCAGTTGGTGGCCCATCCGTTCAAAGACTGGTGAGGTCGCTTGTCGAACGCGAATCGGAGGCCGCGGGGTTCCGGTTTGCAACGGGGTCGGACGCAGAGCGTCCGAGGTGGGAGGGTTACGACGCAGAGCGTCGTAACCAGGGGGACCAGGGGAATCACATCTTCTCCGTCCCTCTTTCTTCGTACCCTTCGGGTCAAGACAGGACCTTTCCGGATTGGCACGGCCTACCGGATTCGCGCATCGCTACCGGTAACCGCCACCCCAATCCGCCATGTTATCCTTCGCGGTCTTTTTCCGGCCCGCACCCCCACCTCGCTATGGCTGACTCCAACGACGACTCCCCACGGGCCCGGCTGCAGGCGCTGCGCGACGCGCTGGCCGGTTGTCCGGCGGCGGAGCGGGGGCGCTTTCGCAAGCGAATCGACGGTATGGCCCGCGCCCTGGCCGCCGGGCGCCCCATCGACAAGCCGCTGACGGCCGTGGGGGCAGAGATCCAGGCGAGTGCGTCGCATTTGCAGCGCAGGCGCGAGCGGCTGCCGGTGCCGGAGTACCCGGAGGAGCTGCCGGTCTCCGAACGGCGTGAGGAGATCAAGGCGGCGATTGCCAAACACCAGGTGGTGGTGGTGGCCGGCGAGACCGGCTCCGGCAAGACCACCCAGTTGCCGAAGATCTGCCTGGAGCTGGGCCGTGGGGTGGCGGGGTTGATCGGCCATACCCAGCCGCGGCGGATCGCCGCCCGCTCGGTGGCGACGCGCATCGCCAGCGAGTTGAAATCGGAGCTGGGGGATCTGGTCGGCTACAAGGTGCGCTTCGGCGACCGCACCGGTCCCGACACGATGGTCAAGCTGATGACCGACGGCATCCTGCTCGCCGAGAGCCAGGGGGACCGCTTCCTCAGCGCCTACGACACCCTGATCATCGACGAGGCCCACGAGCGCAGCCTCAACATCGACTTCCTCCTCGGCTACCTCAAGCAGCTGCTGCCGAAGCGCCCCGACCTGAAGCTGATCATCACCTCGGCGACCATCGACACCGAACGCTTCTCGAAGCACTTCGACAACGCCCCGGTGGTGGAGGTCTCCGGCCGTACCTATCCGGTGGAGGTGCGCTACCGGCCGCTGCTCGAAGGCGACGAGGAGGAGCGCGACCGCGGCCAGTTGGAGGGGATCCTCGATGCGGTGGACGAACTGTCGCGGGAGGGCAAAGGGGACATCCTGGTCTTCCTCAGCGGCGAGCGGGAGATCCGCGAGACCGCCGAGGCGCTGCGCAAGCACCACCCGCCCCACACCGAAATCCTGCCGCTCTACGCCCGCCTCTCGGCGAGCGAGCAGAACCGGGTTTTCGCCCCCCACGGCGGGCGGCGCATCGTGCTCGCCACCAACGTCGCGGAGACCTCGCTGACCGTCCCCGGCATCCGCTACGTGGTCGATCCGGGCACCGCGCGGATCTCCCGCTACAGCCACCGCACCAAGGTGCAGCGGCTGCCCATCGAGGCGGTCTCGCAAGCGTCGGCCAACCAGCGCGCCGGCCGCTGCGGCCGCGTCGGTCCCGGCATCGGCATTCGGCTCTACGCGGAAGAGGAGTTCGCCGCCCGCATCGAATTCACCGACCCCGAGATCAAGCGCACCAACCTGGCGGCGGTGATCCTGCAGATGGCCTCCCTGGGGCTGGGCGACGTGGAACGCTTCCCGTTCGTCGATCCACCGGACCGCAAGTTCATCAACGACGGCTTCAAGACGCTGTTCGAGTTGGGCGCGATCGACGAAAAACAGCGACTGACGGAGCTGGGCCGCGAGCTGGCCCGCCTGCCGGTGGACCCGCGGGTCGGGCGCATGGTGCTGCAGGCGCGCCACGAGGGGTGCCTCACCGAGGTGCTGGTGATCGCCGCCGCCTTGAGTATCCAGGATCCCCGCGACCGCCCCCTGGAGCACCAGCAGGCCGCCGACGAGAAGCACAGGCGCCACTGGCACGAGGACTCGGATTTCGTCGCGCTGCTCAACCTGTGGAACTTCTACCACGAGGAGAAGCGCAAACTGTCGCAGAAGAAGCTGCGCACCTTCTGCAAGGAGAATTTCCTCTCCTTCAACCGCATGCGCGAGTGGCACGACGTCCACCAGCAGCTCCACAACCAGGTGGCGGACATGGGGCTGCGCTTCAACGAGGAGCCGGCGGAGTACCCGAGCCTCCACCGCGCGCTGCTCGCCGGGCTGCTCGGCAACGTCGGCTTCCGCACCGAGGAGAAACAGTTTCTCGGCGCCCGCAACGTCAAGTTCAACCTCTTCCCCGGCTCCAGCCAGTTCAAGAAGCCGCCCAAGTGGGTGATGGCCGCGGAACTGGCGGAGACCGCGAAGCTCTACGCCCGCACCGTGGCGCGCATCGAGCCGGAGTGGATCGAGCCGCTGGCCGGCCATCTGGTGAAGAAAAGCTGGTCGGAGCCCCACTGGTCGAAGCGGGCGGGGCAGGTGAGTGCCTGGGAGAAGGTGACCCTCTACGGCCTGACCATCGTCTCGCAGCGGCGGGTCAACTACGGACCGATCCATCCGGCCGAGTCCCGCGAGATCTTCATCCGCCAGGGGTTGGTGGAGGGGGAGATCCACAGCCGCGGCCGCTTCCTCGCCCACAACCGCGCCCTGATCGAGGAGATCGAGGCGATGGAGCACAAGTCGCGGCGCCGCGACCTGATGGTCGACGAGCAGCAGCTCTATCGCTTCTACGACGAGCGCATCCCCGCGGGGGTCTACTCCCTGCCCGCCTTCGAGAAGTGGCGCAAGGGGGCGGAAGAGCAGAATCCGAAGTTGCTCTTCCTCACCCGCGAGTACCTGATGCAGGGGAGCGCGGTGGACGAGGCGCAGTTCCCCAACCAACTGGCCATGGGGGAGCTGATCCTGCCCCTGGAGTACCATTTCGAGCCGGGCCACCCCGCCGACGGGGTGACCCTGCGGGTGCCGCTGGCGGCCCTCAATCTGGTGGACGGCGAGCGCTGCGAGTGGCTGGTGCCGGGGCTGCTGCGCGAGAAGGTGGTGCAGCTGATCAAGTCCCTGCCGAAGCAGTTGCGCAAGCACTTCGTCCCCGCTCCCGACTACGCCGAGGCGGCGCTGGCGGCGATCGGTCCGCCACAAGGGGCGCTGATCGAGGCGCTGGCCGCCCGCCTGCGCGGCATGAGCGGCGTGGCGATCCCGCCGGAGGCGTGGCGCGCGGAGGCGGTCGACGACCACTTCCGCATGAACTTCCGGGTGGTGGACGACCGCGGCAAGCCGCTGGCCGAGGGACGCGACCTGGCGGCGCTGCAACGGCGGATGGGCGAACGCGCCCAGGAGAGCCTGCGCGCCCGCCCCAGCGAGGAGGGGCTGGAGCGCCACGGCATGAGCCGCTGGGAGTGTGCGACGCTGCCCCGTCAGGTGGCGCTGGAGCGGGCCGGGGTGAAACTCCACGGCTTCCCCGCGCTGGTCGACGAGGGGGAAATGGGGGTGGCGGTGCGGCTCTTCGACAGCGCGGCGAAGGCCGACGGCGCGATGGCCGCCGGGCTGCGCCGGTTGATCCGCCTGAGCCTGCCCAAGGAGATGAAATACCTGGCGCGCAACCTCCCCGGCATCGACCGTATCTGCCTCCACTACGCCCCGGTGGGGCGCTGTGACGAGCTGAAGGTGGCGCTGGTCGACGCGGCCATCGACCACGCCTTCATCGAGGGGCGCGATTTTCCCCGCGAGCGAAAGGCGTTCGAGGAGCGGCTCGCCGAGTGCAAGCCGCAGCTGGTGGCCACCGCCAACCGGATCTGCGCACGGGTGGGGGAGGCGTTGGAGGCCTACCACCGGCTACGCAAGCGGTTGAAGGGGACCCTCCACCCCCACGCCCTGGAGGCGGCGGCCGATGCGCGCCGCCAGCTCGACCGGCTGATCGGCCCCGGCTTCCTTGCCCGTACCCCGAGCGAACGGCTGGCCGACCTTCCCCGCTACCTGCAGGCGATCGAGCTGCGGCTGGAGAAGGTGGGGCGCGGCGCGGAGCGGGACCGGGCGGCGATGCTCGACGTGGAGGCGCTGTGGAAACGCTACGAGGAGCGCCACCGGCGGTTGGCCGGGGAGGGCGTCGAGGAGCCGGCGCTGGAGGCCTTCCGCTGGCAACTGGAGGAGTTGCGGGTATCGCTGTTCGCGCAGGAGCTGGGCACCCACGGCACGGTGTCGGTGAAACGGCTGGAGAGGCAGTGGGAGGCGATCCGCCAGGGGGCGGCCGGTGGGCCGGAAGGATCGCGCAGCGGTCCAGCCGGGGCCGTTTCTGCAAATGGATAGCCCTTCTGACCAGAGAAGACTATCCGCAAGGCCTCCACAACGATAAACTGCGCGGATGCGGACGCCCCGTCGCGTTTACGGATAGGGTAGACTTTGCGCCCCTGAGGATATGTGGGTTGCCGAAGGGATTGAGTGGGAGGAGTGGATAAGAAATGGCAGGATCGGATTACGAAAGGGATCTGTTGCGGGGTGTCATCCAGCGCATCTGCGAGCTGGAGGGACTGAGCAACGAGGTAGACGTGGCGGGGCCGTTGGGGGTGAATCCCCGCAATGTCGCCGCCTGGAAGTCGCGCAAGAGCGTTCCCTGGCTTCACCTTGAGGGCTACTGTCAAGCCAAGGGGTTGTCGATGGAGTGGATGCTCTACGGTCGCGGGGCGCGCAAGTCCTCCGACCTGCAGATGGAACCCGGCGCCATCTACCGGGTGACCACCGACCAGGATGCGGTCTACCGCATCTCCGCGGTGGTCCATCGTCTGTGCAGGGAGCTCGGCAACGAGGTGGACGACGCCACGTTCTCCGGCGTGGTGCGGTTGCTCCATCGCGAACGGATCGACAATCCCGAGCTGGAGCTGAGCGCCGGCAAGATCGAGGCACTGATCCAATTGGTCGTCCGTAATGGCGGCTGAGCCGGCGCCACCCCGGGGCGGGATTCCCGCCCTTGCTCATAATTCATTGGCAACCAATTAGTTAAAAGGCCATCTTAAACTTCTTCCTGATTCGGCCGATGGTACGTTAGGTCGGTGCCCATCGATGGGCCTCCCGGACATCACCCGCTGAACACGAACAGGTAACGATGGCCTCACCCCCCGCAGTCGTCGAACAGCCGGACGCCCCCGAGGAGGCGGACGCGCAGGCTCGTGCCGATCTCGGCCGGGGCGTGGTCGATCGTGCCAAGGAGCCCCAGGTCAGTGCCGATCTGGCGGAAAAATACAGTCGCCAGATGTGGGGCGAGGTGGCGGTCTTCGCCCAGATGGGGATTGCGGTGCTGGCGCTGGTCGGCTTCCTGGTCTTCCTCGGCCTCAGCTACATCGACAACCTGTTCAATATCGACTTCACGGAACTGGGGCTGGAGAATCTCAACGACTTCTTCCGCCTCTTCGTGATCCTCGTCCTCGGCGCCCTCAACGTCCACCTGATCCATCAGATCATGCGCTTTCTTGGCCGGCGGGTGCTGGTCATGGGGCTGCTCAAGGAGCTCAACGACGCCCTGGGCGGCGAGGGCGAGGTGCTCTGGAAGCTGCGCCCGATCCTCTGGGCGGAGGGCAACAAGGCGGTGGTCGAGCAGGAGGCGGCGTTCCTCTCCCTGCGCAACGGCATCGAGCTGGCCTACAAGTCGCTGCTCGGGGTGCAGACCAATCTGGTGGGGATTCTCCAGGCCACCAAGACCAAACACGACATCCATCCCCATATGGAACCCCTCAAGGAGTCCCTGGAGATCGCCGAGCGGCGCCTCCGGGTGCTCCGCTACCCCTTCTTTCGCGACGCCGGCTACAGCCTCGGCGTCAGCTTTTACAGTCGATTCCGCGCCGAGGTGGATGCGATGCTGCAGGAAATCTCCCGTCTGATGAACCAGTTCGAGAACATGGCGATGGTCGAGGAGGAGCGCAAGCTGGAACGCGAGCGCACCCGCCGCCTCGAACTGGATCGCCAGCACAAGATCAACGAGTTCTCCCTGGAGTCCCACCTCGACATCTTCCTCAAGCGGATCGAGGAGCTGACCCCGACCCGCCTGCGGGGCAAGTCACACACCAAGTTCCTGGCGCTCTACAACGCGCTGAAGCAGAAGTTCGTCACCGCCCAACTGCTGCCGCCGGAACGACTCGCGCGGATCGGCGAGGAGGTCAACCGGATCAACCAGATCGAGGACATCATCTCCTTCTACGACGAGAAGATCCGCATGGTGAAGAACGACTCGGTGGACCTCACCGAGCGCCGCGACAAGGCGCGCTACTGGACCCAGCTGCGCGATCAGCACATCGCCGAGCTGCGGCGCAAGAGCGTCGAGTCGATCCGCGGCGGTGGCGCTGGCGGTGACGGCAACGCTGCTCCCCCCGTCGCAGGAGGCGGGGCGTGAGGCCGGTCACCCCACTGCTCACCGTCGACATCGTGATCGAGTTGGACGACCGTCCCGATCGCCCCATCGTCCTGATCGAGTGACGCAATCCGCCCCACGGCTGGGCGCTCCCCGGCGGCCTCGTCGGCGTCGGCGAGACCCTGGAGACGGCGGCCCGCCGCGAAGCCGCCGAGGAGACCTCGCTGCGCTCGGCGGGATCGTCGGAAGGGGCCGGCAGAGGGCGCCGAGCGCCCTCGCCTTGAAACGTCAGAACTCGAAGGTGACCCCGGCGTAGAGCGAGCGGCCCGGGCCGGGGACGGCGATCCCCCAGGGCGTCCCCAGGATCGACATGGTCATGCCCTGGCCGACATAGGCGCCGCCGGTCGGCAACGAGTAGGACTTGTCGAGCAGGTTCTCGACCCCGAAGTCCAGGCGTGCCCGCTTCCAGGAGTAGCTGCCGCGCAGGTTGACCAGCCCGTAACCGGGGGTCTTGATCTCGTCGCGCAGATCCGAGACGTCGTCCTTGGCGCCCACCAGGGCGAGCTCGAGCGCGTTGTCCCAGGCGCCGATGTGATGGGTCAGGGTCAACCGGGTGTTGAGCGGCATGATGTTGTAGAGGCCGTCGTCGGTGTCGGTGTTGCGGCCGTTGACGTAGCTGAGCACGCCCCGCAGGCCGAAGGCGCCCATCGAGGTCTTGGCCAGCGGCATTCTGCCGGAGACGTCGACGCCGTAGAGACGCGCCTGCTGGTTGACGTACTGCAGGCGGACGAAACTGTCGGTGGCGCTCACGTTGGTCGTGGCGGAGCCGGGATAGGTGCGCCGGGCGTCGATGTAGTCGTCGACGTGGGTGTAGTAGGGGGTGACCGCCAGGCGGTATTCGCGATCGGCGCTGTGCCAGTCGCCGCTGACGCTGAGGGTGTGGGCCACCTCCGGGTCGAGGTCGGGATTGCCGACGTAGCCGTTGCCGTCGCCGACGAAGTTGTTCATGACCATGGCCATGCTGTTGGTCGACCAGCTGTAGCGCTCGTACAGGTTGGGCGAGCGGGTCTTGCGCGCGACGCCGAACTGCAGGTCGAAGGTGTCGCTGGAGCGGTAGGAGGAGAGCGCCGTGAAGTCCCAATTGGTGTCGGAGCGCTCGCGATCCAGGGCGTTGAAGGCGTCGCGCCCCGCGGGCATCGCCGCCACCGAGCTGCTCGCGTACATCAGCCCGAAGGGCATCCCCATGCGGGTCAGGTTGGTGGCCCCGGGGAGGGTCATGTCGGTGTAGCCGCTGACCGGCCCGGCATCGGTGGTGACCCCCTCCACGCGCAGGCCGAGCAGCGAGGTCCACCGCGGATTCCATTTGGCCTCCCACTCCGCATAGAGGGCCTTGCGGTCGCGCTGGCCGTCGTTGATGTTCCACAGGGTCAACGGCGCCATGCCGCCGATGCAGTTGCCCACGCCGCAGTCGGGGGCGGGCGGCCACCAGTCGTCGAGGCGATAGGTCTGCAGCATGCCGCCGACGCGCAGCAGGTCCCGCTCGCTCAGGTCGATCTCGCCCTGCAGCGACAGGCCGTTGGTGGTGCTCCCGGTGTACATCGGCATGCCGGCCACGGTGTAGAGGATGGCCGGGTTGTTCAGGTCGGGCAGGGTCCCGTAGATGAGCTGCTTGTCCGGCCCGAAGTCCATGAAGTGGTCGATCTTCTCGTGGTAGGCGCGCGCTTCGAGGTTGCCCCAGTCGAACTGGCCGTGGTAGCGCAGGTTGGCCCGCTTCTCCTCGTTGTCGAGCATGTCCATGCGCTGGTTCGGGTAGAGCTGCTCGGGCACGTCCTGAAAGCCCAGGGTCAGGTCGATCAGGTGGTTGCCGCCGCGCACGGCGAAGTCGAGCAGGTGGTTGCGTGTCTCGTAGGCGGTGGAGCCGACCTCTGAGGGGTCCAGGGCGTGGCCCGGACGACCGGTTGCGGTGAAGTTCTTGAAGTCGCCGCCGGCGTCGTAGTTGTCCGATTTGGCGCTCGCTCCGCGGTAGGAGAGGCTGAACCGGTCGTTGGCCAGGGTAGCCGCCACGTTGCCGCCACGGGCGTTGCCGTTGCTCCGGTAGAAGAGACCGAGCTCGCCCTTGGTCAGGGTCCCCTCGCCGGGGCGGGCGAACTCCGGTTCGCGCGTCTCGGCGGCGATCGTGCCGCCGATGCTGTCGCCGCCGACGCTGACCGGCGTGATGCCGGCATAGACCTTGAGACTTTCGATCTGGCTCGGATCGACGTAGGAGAGCGCGGGGTTCATGTGGTTGGGGCAGGAGGCGATCAGATCCATGCCGTCGACCGTCACCCGCAGGCGGTCGTCGGCAAGGCCGTGGATGGCCGGCAGGCTGGAGACCCCGCCGGCGCCGTAGAGGCTGACGCCCGGCACCTCCCTGATCAGGCTCGCGGTGTCGCTGGTGGCCGACGTCAGTGCGCGCAGGGATTGTTCGTCGACGAGCGTGGCCGCCAGCGGCCGGTCGTCGGTCCCCGGCGGAGCGGTGACGACGATGACTTCAAGCGCGGGCTCTTCGGCGTGGGCGACCCCGTGAACGAGGGTGGAGATCAATGTGGCAAGCAGAATTTTGCGCTGATTGGGCAGCGGACTTCTCATGGGGACTCCCTGAATCATACGTTGTGCTTTTCGCGAATGGCGACCGAAAGACGTCGGATTAGGGCAACTTGCACGCCAGAGATGAATATTCAATAAATATCAATAAGATAGGATTATTCAATGGGTGTGGCAGCGGCGCCCGGTACGAGCTTTCAAGCACTTCAACCGGTGAAATGCCCCAGGCCGGATGCGCCCGGGTGAAGGACGGCTTCAGGAGTGGCGAGTCCGGCATCGACGGCGGGCGCCACGGATACGGTGGTACGATGGAGGGCGTGCCGTGCCTACACGAGTCGTGTCGGTCCCCCCGACCGTTCGACACCGCCCCCTCCACTGCAATCCGGTAACGCCCCGTCCCCATGGCTCGCCTCTCCCTACCGTTCATCCTCCTGCTCCTCACCCTGGCCGGGCCCGCGCCGGCGGCGGGCGGCGCGGTGGTGCTCGATGGCACCGCCGGTCGCTGGACCTTCGGCGCGGCGCTCGTCGGGCGGGTCTCGGAGCACCCGCTCGACTACGCCGAGGCCGCGCGGCAGACCTTCGCCCCGCTGCCGCAGGCGACCGATGCCGGGCTCTATGTCGGTTTCGACCGCCGCGACCACTGGTTCCGCGTCGAGCTGGAGGTGCCGCGGCCGCTGGGGACGCTGTATCTGCAGCAGCCGTGGTTCACCCAGCGGCTGGAGGCCTACCTGGAGCGCCCCGATGGCACCCTCGCCAGCGCCTCCGCCAGCTCCCTGCAGCCCTTCGCGCAACGCCCGGTGGCCGCCCCCGATCTGGTGCTGCCGCTCGCCTTCGACCAGGCGGGCCGCTACCTTCTCACCTTCCGCGTCCGCTCCTCCCAACTGCTGCTGCTCGACCTCTCCCTGTGGCAACCCCAGGCCTATTACGCCGAGCAGGTGAGCAGGACGCGGATCGGCAGCGCGCTGATCGGCATCCACCTGTTCATCGTCCTCTTCACCGTGATGCTGGCGTGGGTGGCGCGCCAGCACTTCTACTTCTGGTTCGCCGCCGCGGCGACGGTCAATCTGTTCTCGGTGGTGGCGGTGGAGGGGCTCGGTGGGCAGTACCTGTGGCCCGACAGCCCCCTCTGGGGCAGCTATTCGGTGGCGCTCACCCGCATGGTCAGCCTGATGCTGTTGATCCGCTTCGTCGCCGAATTCCTCGAGGCGGCCAGCCGCGCCCCCGCGTTCCGCCGCTTCGGTTGCTGGCTGGTCTGGGCGCTGTTGCTGACCGGCGCGGCCCTCCCGTTCATCGGCATCGGCGTCGCCCATCGCCTGATGGGCATCGCCTGGCTGCTCTACCTGGGGGCGGCGGTGGTGGTCGCCCTGCGGCTCCACCGGCAGGGGTTTCGCGAGACCCGCTTCCTGCTCTTCGCCGTGCTGTTGTGGATCGCCGCCCTGCTGCTCAACTCCCTGCTGCTCTTCGGCCACTCGCCGGCCCTCGACCTGTTCCGTCTCGCCGAGGGGCTGCTGGCGACGAGCTTCCTGTTCTTCGCGGTGGCGCTGGCGGACCGCATGAACTATTTCCGCCGCCAACTGCTGGAGAGCCAGCAGGCGCTGCTCGCCGAGGAGCAGCGCCACGCCCTCGAGCTGGAGGGGAACGTCAAGCGGCGCACCCGCGAGCTGCTCGCCGCCAACGAGGCCAAGGACAAGCTCTATTCGATCATCGCCCACGATCTGCGCGGCCCGATCGGCTGGCTGACTACGGTCTTCGGCGAGTTGGTGGAGGAGGGGGCGGTGCTGGAGCGCGAGCTGTTCCTGGCCATCCGCCAGACCACCCGCAAGAGCTTCGCCTTGCTGGAGGAGCTGTTGAGCTGGTCACGCAGCCCCAGCGGCGCCATCGAGGCGCGCCCGACGGTCTTCCCCGTCGCCGCGGCGGTGGAGGAGTGCCGTACCCTGCTGCAGGCCCAGCTCGACCAGAAGGGGTTGCGTTTCCAGGGGCTCGACCCGGCGTGCGAACTGCGTGCCTACGCCGACCGGGCGATGGCCACCACGGTGCTGCGCAACCTGGTGAGCAATGCCGCCAAGTTCACCCCCCGCGGCGGGGCGATCGCGGTCACGGCGACGGCCGACGGCGGCGAGCTGCGGCTGGAAGTGGCCGACACCGGGGTCGGCATGAGCACGGAGGCGATGGCGCGGATGTTCGCCATCGAGGGGCGAATCCACACCTCCCGCGGCACCGACGGCGAGGTCGGCTCGGGCCTGGGGCTGCTGCTGTGCAAGGAGTTCGTGGAGAAGAACGGCGGCACCATCGGGGTGGAGAGCCGCCTCGGCGAGGGCAGCCGGCTCTGGTTCACGCTGCCGGCGGCGGACGGCGTGGAGTTCGCGACGGCGGGGGCCGTGCCCGGCGAGTGAGCCGGGTGCCTGCCGGGCTTTGGATGAGTCGGCCGTCCTGGCCGTAAGGGTCGACCGCGCTCGCACGATCTGGCCCGGTTCCAGGGGTACGGGCCGCTGTGCGAGGGGCGGGTACGGGAGACGGTGGAGCGGCTGCGCCACCGGCCCCACGCCCAGCGTGAGGAGTTCCAGGCGGGGTGGTTTACCCCGTCGTCTCCTTATCCCTCTCGATCAACGCATACGCCGAATGATTGTGAATAGACTCAAAGTTCTCCGACTCCAACACATATGCCGCGATCCGATCATCCGCGTTCAGCCGCGCCGCCACGTCGCGCACCATGTCCTCCACGAACTTCGGGTTGTCGTAGGCGTGCTCGGTGACGAACTTCTCGTCGGGCCGCTTGAGTAGCCCGTAGAGCTGGCAGGAGGCCTCCTCCTCGACCAGGTCGATCAGCTCCTCGATCCACACGAAGTCGCGGGTCCGCGCATTCACCGTGACGTGCGAGCGCTGGTTGTGGGCGCCGCGGTCGGAGATCTTCTTCGAGCACGGGCAGAGGCTGGTCACCGGCACCACCACCTTGATGTTGACGTTGACCGCGCCGCGGTTGATCTCGCCGATCAGGGTCACCTCGTAGTCCATCAGGCTCTCGACGCCGGAGACCGGGGCCTTCTTGTTGACGAAGTAGGGGAAGGTCATCTCGATATGACCGGAGTCGGCCTCGAGCAGATCGGTCATCTCCGCCAGCATCACCTTGAACGATTCGACGCTGATCTCCCGCTCGTGGCGGTTGAGGATGTCGACGAAACGCGACATGTGCGTGCCCTTGAAGTTGTGGGGCAGGTTCACGTACATGTTGAAGTTGGCGATGGTGTGCTGCTCACCCTGGGAGCGGTCCTTCACCCGCACCGGATGGCGGATGTCCTTGATCCCCACCTTGTTGATCGCGATGTGGCGGGTGTCGGCGCTGGCCTGTACGTCGGCAATGCCCACGTTGCAGGGGGCGTCGGTCTGGTCGGTCATGCTTCAGTCTTCCTCTGTGTAGCGTACGCAGGCCGTTTCGGTCTCCCACAGGGTGACGGCACTGACGCGCACACGCTCGTCGTTGATGCGCTCGGAGATGCCTCGGTGGAACCAGGCGGCGAGGTTTTCGGCGGTCGGGTTGAGGCGGTCGAAGGGCTCGATCTCGTTGAGATAGCGGTGGTCGAGCAGGTCGGCCTGGGCCTTCGCCTCGCGTTTGATGGTTTTGAAGTCGACCCCCATGCCGAGGGCGTCGAGCTCGTGCGCCACTACCTCCACCTCCACCTTCCAATTGTGGCCGTGCATGCGGCGGCAGTCGCCGGGGTAGTCGCGCAGGGTGTGTGCGGCGGCGAAGCCGGTGATGACTTTGAGGGTGTAGCGGCTCACGGATGGATTCTCTGGTGGTTCCGATCGGGGTATTTCCGATTGAATTACTCGGATTTTAGCGCATCGGAGGCGGTGCTGTCATCCAGCCGGCGGCGTACCGCGGAGGTGATGCCGGCGGCGTCGAGGCCGTACTCGGCGAGCAGCTCTTCGCGGCTGCCCTGGCCGGTGAAGCGGTGGGGCAGGCCGAGTTGGAGCAGCGGGGCGGTGAGGCCGCGTTCCGCCAGCAGCTCCAGCACGCCGCTGCCGGCGCCGCCGGCCACGGCGTTCTCCTCGACGGTCACCAGCAGTTCGTGGTCGGCGGCCAGTTGGAGGATCAGCGCTTCGTCGAGGGGGGCGACGAAGCGCATGTTGGCGACGCTGGCGTCGAGCACCTCCGCCGCTTCGAGGGCGGGGGCGAGCAGGCTGCCGAAGGCGAGCAGGGCGATCTTCGAACCCCGGCGGCGCAGTTCGCCCCGGCCGATGGGCAGCGGTTCCAGATCGGTCCCCGGGCCCGGCTCCAGTGGCACGCCGGGGCCGCCGCCGCGGGGGTAGCGGACCGCCGCCGCGCCGTCGTGAAGGAAGCCGGTGGTGAGCATGCGCCGGCACTCCGCCTCGTCGGCCGGGGCCATGATCAGCAGTTCGGGGATGCAGCGCAGGAAGCTGAGGTCGAAGGCGCCGGCGTGGGTCGGACCATCGGGGCCGACGATGCCGGCGCGGTCGATGGCGAAGAGCACCGGCAGCCTCTGCAGGGCGACATCGTGGATCAGCTGATCATAGCCGCGCTGGAGGAAGGTGGAGTAGATCGCCACCACCGGTTTCTGGCCCTCGCAGGCCAGGCCGGCGGCGAGGGTCACCGCATGCTGCTCGGCAATGCCGGTGTCGAAGTAGCGCTCGGGGTACTCCTTGGCGAAGCGCTGCAGGCCGGAACCCTCGCACATCGCCGGGGTGATGCCGATCAGTCGCGGGTCGGCCGCCGCCATGTCGCACAGCCAGTCGCCGAAGATCCTGGTGTAAGTGGGGCCTTTGGCGCCGCTGGCGGTGGGTTCGCCGGTCTCCGGGTCGAAGGTGCCGACGCCGTGGTAGCCGCAGGGATTCTCCTCCGCCGGGGCGAAGCCGCGCCCCTTGTGGGTGACCACGTGGAGGATGCGCGGGCCCTTCATGTGGCGCAGGTTGCGCAGGGTGGCGAGCAGGGTGGGCAGGTCGTGGCCGTCCACCGGGCCGATGTAGTTGAAGCCCAGCTCCTCGAACAGGGTGCCGGGGGCGACCATCCCCTTGACGTGCTCCTCGGCGCGGCGGGCCAGCTCCATCACCGGCGAGGGCATGTGGCTGAGCACCCGTTTGCCGCCTTCGCGCACCGAGGTGTAAAAGGGGCCGGTGAGCATTCGTGCGAGGTAGTTGTTGAGGCCGCCGACGTTGGGCGAGATCGACATCCGGTTGTCGTTGAGCACCACCAGCAGGTCGGCGTCGAGGTCGCCGGCGTGGTTCATCCCCTCGAAGGCCTCGCCGGCGCCCATCGCGCCGTCGCCGATCACTGCCACCACCCGCCGGCCGCGCCCCTCGCGGCGGGCGGCGATGGCCATGCCCAGCGCCGCGCTCACCGAGGTGGAGGAGTGGCCGACGCCGAAGGTGTCGTAGGGGCTCTCGGAGCGTTTCGGGAAGCCGGTGACGCCGCCCTTGCGACGCAGGGTGGGCATCGCATCGCGGCGGCCGGTGAGGATCTTGTGGCCGTAGGCCTGGTGGCCGACGTCCCACACCAGGCGGTCCTCGGGGGTGTCGAAGACGTAGTGCAGGGCGAGGGTCAGCTCCACCGTGCCGAGGCTGGCGGCCAGGTGACCGCCGGTACGGCTCACCGTCTGGATCAGGAACTGGCGCAGTTCACCGGCGAGCGACGGCAGGCGCGACTCGGGGAGCGCGCGCAGGTCGGCGGGCGAGTCGATGGAGGCCAGGAGCGGCGGGAGGGTCATGGAAAGGGGGAGCGGCGCTCGGGCGAAAAAGGGGAGATATTATGAGGAGGGGGGCGGGGGGATTCAACCGTAGGAGGCGTCGGGCTTCAGGCGGCGGGTTGGGCGCCCTGCGTCCCCGGGGATGTTCCGGTTACGACGCTCCGCGTCGCAACCCGGCATCTTGACGCTCTGCGTCCTACGGGGGTGCGCTGCGGCTTCGCTGCCTTCGTTCGGCACGACGCGGAGCGTCTTGCGTGGGGCGTTTCCACGCGGAGCGTGGAAACGAGAGGGGTGGGGGAGCGGTCAGCGCTGAATCGCCGCTGCCTTCGTGTCGGTGGATGCGCGGTCGCTTATCCACCCTACGCCTGACGTCTTCTTCAGCTCATCCGCTCGACGATGAACTCCGAGAGTTGGAGCAGGAACGCGGTATCGCCGTCGATGGCGGCGAGGCTTGCCTCGGCTTCGCGGTGCAGTTCGAGGGCGCGATCCTTGGCCCCCTGGAGGCCGAGCAGGGCCGGGTAGGTGGCCTTGTCATGGGCCTGGTCGGAACCGGCGGGCTTGCCGAGCAGCGAGGTCTCGCCCTCCACGTCGAGGATGTCGTCGCGGATCTGGAAGGCGAGTCCGATGCACTTGGCGTAGTGGTCGAGGCGCGCGACGGTCTCCTCCGGGGCGTGCGGCGCGGTCAGGGCGCCGAGGGTGACCGCGGCGCGGATCAGGGCGCCGGTCTTGTGGATGTGCATGTCCTCCAGTTCGACGACGTCGAGCCGCTGGCCGGTGGCGGCGAGGTCCAGCGCTTGTCCGCCGCACATGCCGCGGGAGCCGGCGGCCAGCGCCAGCGCCTCGACCATCCGCAGCCGCGCCTCCGCCGGTGCGGTGAGGGTCGGGTCGTGGGCCAGCAGGTAGAAGGCGTGGGTCTGCAGGGCATCGCCGGCGAGGATCGCGGTGGCCTCGTCGAAGGCCTTGTGCACGGTGGGCTTGTTGCGCCGCAGGTCGTCGTCGTCCATCGCCGGCAGGTCGTCGTGGATCAGCGAGTAGGCGTGGATCAGTTCCAGCGCGCAGGCCGGGCCGTCGAGGGTGTCGAGGGGGGCGCCGAGCATCTCGCCGGCGGCGTAGACCAGCACCGGGCGGATCCGCTTGCCGCCGCCGAGGGTGGCGTAGCGCATCGCGTCGTGGAGGCGGGCGGGGAGGGTGCCGGGGGTGGGCAGTCTCGCCTCCAGGGCCTCTTCACAGCGCGCCTGGTAGCGCTTCATTCGTTCACGCAGCATGGGCGGGTCAGTCCTCTTCCGTCTCGTCGTCGAACGGGATGAGGGTCTGTTGCCCCCCCTTCTCGGAGAGCATCTGTACCTTCTGCTCGGCCTCCTTGAGGGCCTGGTGGCAGCCGCGGGTCAGTTCGATGCCGCGTTCGAAGTCCTTCAGCGACTCCTCCAGGGTGAGCTCTCCCTTCTCCATCCGCTCGACCAACTGCTCCAGCTCGTCCAGCGCACTCTCGAAATCGGGGAATTCGCTCTTCGGTTCACTCTTCTTGGTCGCCACAAACACCTCTCCGGGCGGGTCGTCGACCCCGCTATCGCTCGAATCCGCGCACCTTAGCGCAGCGTCTTCGAGGGGTCAATTTGACTGGGGTAACCAGGAAGATCACAGAGGCTTTCGACGTCGGTTGTCGGCGAGCAAGAAGGGGGGAGGGACTGATTCAGGAGGCGCCCCAGTGGGCGGTCTCGATGCCGTCGCCGAGGTCGGCGTCGATCAGCCGGCGGCGCACCTCCAGCAGCCGTTCGATCAGCGCCGGCTCCGCCCGGCCGTAGCCGTCGGCGTCGGGGACGCGCTTGACCACCACGCCGAGCAGTTCGGTGATCGCGTTGCCGATGGAGTTCTGGCTGATGGTGACGATCAGCTTGCCGTCGTCGTTGCGGTAGATCAGCTGCTTGAAGGCGGGCTGCCAGCGGATCGCGTTGGCGTAGGCGGCGTCCTTGATGCAGCGGTCGCGGACCATCTTGGCGGTCTTCAGGAAGTCGTTGTCGAAGAGCAGCACCTCCTCCACCTGCACCGGGAAGTGGACCTCCTTGGGCGGCTCGGCATTGCGCGTCGAGACCTGGGTGAAGAAGGTGCGGTAGAAGTCGATGAAGCCCTTCAGGATCAGGTCGTATTCTTTCCAGAAACGGACCTCCTTGAGGGACTCCACGCCGCCCTGGATCTCCCAGCAGGGGAGACCCTGGGGGTAGCCGGTGAGGCGCACCATCGACTCCTCGGTGTGCAGCGGCTTGAGGATGCGCAGCTCCAGCGCCTTGTCGAAGAACTCCTTGTATACGTCGCGCATGTTGGCCTGAAACAGGCTGTGCTGGCCGCCGTCGGTGAGGTTGGGGTTGGCCGGGTCGGCCAGTGCCGCGCTGCGTAGCTGCGCCATCGGGAAGACGATGAAGTGGTTGTGCAGCATGCGGATGCTCGGCACGCCGGGGGAGGTGAGCGGCCAGGTGGCGTCCAGGCTCGCCTCGCCGGCGAGCACCAGGTGCTCGGCGGGGTCGGGATAGCGCTCGAGCATGTACTCGATGAGGATCTGGTTCATCCGGTTCCACACCCGCCTGGTCTTCTCGGGGACCTGGGTGCGGCGCACCGGGCGGCCGAGCGGGTCGAGGATCACCTTGGAGGTGTTGTAGATGATCGAGGTGTCGAACTCGTTGGAGTGGCCCAGCGCCTTGCGGTAGAGCAGCAGGTTCTCGGGGTTGACCAGCAGGCCGTTGTTGTGGACCAGGTCGTCGAGGTTCTCGGTGGAGTTGAAGAACTCGTTGGGCTTCATCCCCTCCGGGACCTCCAGGGGGATGGGTCGGAAGGGGGTGACGATCTCGCGCGGGCCGGTTTCCATCGGGGACTAACACCTTGATTCTTGTTTCGGACGGAGGGGCCGATTCTAGGCGGGGCGTAGGGGAGCGGGCCAATACGCAGATTTTTTGTGCCTATTTGCGACGTTGCGTGTGCGACTCGTGACACTGGTCAGACCTTGAAGCGCCCGACCACCGTGCGCAGCTCCTCGCCGAGGCGGCTCAGTTCATTGCTCGCCGAGGCGGTCTGGCCGGCGCCGGCGGCGGTCTGTTCGGAGATCGTCTGGATGTTGGTGAGGTTGCGGTTGATCTCCTCGGCGGTCGCCGACTGCTCCTCGGCGGCGCTGGCGATCAGCGTGTTCATGTTGAGGATGTTGCCCACCGCGCGGGTGATCGCGTCGAGCGATTCGCCGGCGTGGCGCGCCTGGCTGACCGTCTCCTCGGCCTTGCTACGTCCCTGCTCCATCACCTCCACCGCCTGCAGGGAGCCGTTCTGTAGCGCCTCGATCTCCTTGGTGGAGTCCTGGGTGCGTTGGGCCAGGGTGCGCACCTCGTCGGCCACCACGGCGAAGCCGCGCCCCTGGTCGCCGGCGCGGGCCGCCTCGATGGCCGCGTTGAGCGCCAGCAGGTTGGTCTGCTCCGCGATGGTCTTGATCACGTCGAGGACGGTGCCGATGTTCTCGCTGTCGCCCTTCAGTTGATCGATGACATCCGCCGAGCGCTGCACTCCGTCGGCCAGCGCGCCGATGGAGGCGATGGTCTGGCGCACCACCTGGCTGCCGGCGTTGGCCTCGCGGTTGCCCTCCTCGGCCGAGCTGCTCGCCTGCTCGGCGTTGGCGGCCACCTCGTGCACGGTGGCCGACATCTCGTTCATGGCGGTGGCCACCTGGCGGATCTCGTCGGACTGACGTTGTACCCCGTCGCTGGTCTGGGCGGTGACCGCGGAGAGCTCCTCGGCGGCGGTGGCCAGCAGGTCCGCCTTGCGGACCACCTCGCGGACGATCCCGGCGAGGTTCTCCACCAGCCGGTTGAACGATTCGGCCAGGGCGCCCACCTCGTCGCCGCTGGCGATCTCCGCGCGCAGGGTGAGGTTGCCGTCGCGTTCGATCTTCTCGACCGTTCCCTTGAGCCGCCCGAGATTGCTGCCGATCAGGTTGGCGAGGAACAGCGACATGCCGATGCCGACCACTACCATCGCCACCACCAGGGCGTATAGGGCGAGGCTGACGTGGCCGTTGGAACGGTGTACTGCTTCGACGATCTCGTTGACCTCCTTCTTGTGCTGGGCGACCTCGTCGCGCAGCTTCTGCATGATCGTCGCGGCGTGTTGCACCGAGCGGTGCAGGCGCTGGCTGCCATTGAGCTTGTCGTCGTCGATGAAGGCGCGGGAGGCCAGCTCAATCTCCTGATAGAGCTTTTCCAGCTCGTTCACCAGGCCGTTCATGTCCGGGTCCTCGAGCTTGGCGAGCAGCCGCTTGAGGTTCTGGTAGCGCCGTTCGCGCTGCTCCTTGGCCCCGCCCTGCATCAGCACCACGTACTCCATGGAGCTGAGGCGGAACTCGGTGAACTCCTCTTCGATGTCGGAGATGGCGCTCTGCATCTCGACCGCCGTGGCCTCTTCGTCGAGCAGATGCTGGTTGGTGTGCAGTTCGCCGAGCGCGAACAGCGAGACGGCCAGCAGGATCAGCAGCAGGACGCCGTTGCTGGCGAGGATCTTGGTGCGTATGGAATTGAACATGGTGGCGATCTCCCCGCGCTACTGGACGGCAATGACCCGATCCAGCATGTACTGGATGTGCTTCATCTCGCGGACGACGTCGGAGGGCGTCTTGCCGGAAGCGGGCTTGGTGGTGTTGGTGGTGGTGTGGATCTCCATCGGTACCTTCAGCAGGTTGAGTTCGGCGATGATGAACTGGGTCTGGAGGAAGACGTCGATCGGCTTCACCGTGGCGAAATCGGCGACCGCCGGCGGTGTGATCTCCGGCAGGCCGTAGCGTTTGCGCAGTTCATTGAGTCTGGTCCGTATGGCGAGCGCCTCGTTCAGCGCGTCCGCCGGCTTCTTGCCCTCCTCGCGGGGAGAGAGGGCGGTGCCGTCGGGGTTCATGCCGTAGATCGCGGTGACCAGTTGGCGCTTCTTCCCCTCCGCATCCTCCGGCAGCCGCTTCGACAGGGCGAGCAGGGTGGACTGCAGGTCTTCGCGGGCGCGCCGGATGTGGGCATAGACCTCGCTCGGGCTCACTTGGTTCCGGCCGTTGAGCAGATCGAGCTTGTAGTAGAGCTCGAGCATCGCCTGGAGGACGTCGGCGGGGCTCTTGCCGTGGTGGGGGCGGGGGGCGAAGTCGATGAAATCGCCACCGTCGCGGTAGATCTCCTCAAGCTCCTCGAACACCAGTCGGGTCAGGCGGTAGACGTCGGTGGGGGTGTACTCGATGGGCGTGGAGAGCGCCAGCGGCGGCGGCCGGCGGTCGTTGGCCAGGGCGTACTCGTAGAGTTCGGCGAGCGCCGCCACGTGCAGCTCGTAGACGTGCATCGGCTTGGCGTTCTCCTCCCGCGAGCGGGGCAGCTCACCGACGGCGGTGCCACGCTTGGCGAGGATGCGGTCGAGCAGTCCGTTGGCGTACTCCACCCCGGAATAGACGTCGTTGGGGGAGTAGCGGCGCTCGGCGTGGGCCTCGCCGGCGGCGAGGAGCAGGGCGAGGAGCAGGACGAGGCCGATCGATGCCGGCCGGCGGCGGGATCCGGGGGTGTGGGTCATGGGACAGTCCATTCTTTCGGTTGTCGGTTGGCGTTCCAAACCGTGATGTTAGCCGATCGCGCTCCTCTCCGGGCAACAGGGACGAGCGAACGACGCCGTCGTTCCATCCGCAATTGCGGGTCGGGGGAACGCGCGCGGTTCCCCGGGGGGCTGCGAAGCTCTACAATCGTCCGCCTCCGGCCGCATCGGGTGGCCGCAGCGGTGAGCGGGGACGGCGAGCAATCATGGTGAAGATGAGAGCGTGGGTGGCGCTGGCGGCGCTGGTCGCCGCCCCGGTGTGGGCGGGGGATTCCAATCTCTACCGCGATGACGACTGGTCGGGAAACTACCAGTTCGAGGACCCCGAGGCGTGGCAGGAGGGGGCGGTGAAACTTCCTCCCTATCCGCGGGACGGGGATCTGAAGGAGGTGCCGATCAACCGCAAGGGGTTCGAGTTCTTCGTCGATACCAGGCACCTGGCGGTGGGCAAGGACGGCGTGACCCGCTACACCTTCGTCATCCGCTCCACCCGCGGTGGCGGCGCGGCGAACGTCTTCTTCGAAGGGATCCGCTGCGCCAATCGCAGCTACCGGGCCTACGGCTACGGCTCGTCGGACGGCACCCTGCACCGCTTCGAGCGCTCGGAGTGGAAGCCGGTGGGAGCCGCCGATACCTTCGGCTACCGCTCCGAGCTTGCGCGTTTCTACTTCTGCGACGCCAATGTCCTGCCGCTGCCGGTCGAGAAGATCGTCGACCGTATCGAACACGCCGCGGACGAGACCTACTTCGGCGGTTCCGGCTTCCTCTTCAACTGATCCTGTCCCTCTCCCATCGGGTTTTTTGTCACTACATGAGCAGCAGTTACGATGCCTCCGCGATCGAGGTGCTCACCGGCCTGGAGCCGGTGCAGAAGCGCCCCGGCATGTACACCGACACCTCGCGCCCCAACCATCTGGCCCAGGAGGTTCTCGACAACTCGGTGGACGAGGCGATCGCCGGCCACTGCCGGTCCATCGCCGTCACCCTGCACGACGATGGTTCTCTGTCGGTGGCCGACGACGGACGCGGCATGCCGGTGGACCTCCACCCGGAGGAGGGGATCCCCGGCGTCGAGGTGATCCTCACCAAGCTCCACGCCGGCGGCAAGTTCTCCAACAAGAACTACCAGTTCTCCGGCGGTCTCCACGGGGTCGGCGTGTCGGTGGTCAACGCGCTCTCCAAACACCTGGAGGTCTACGTCCGGCGCGGCGGCCAGGAGTACAACATCGCCTTCGCCCACGGCGAGAAGGTCTCCGCGCTGGCGGTGGTGGGCAAGGTGGGCAAAAGCAACACCGGCACCACCGTGCGCTTCTGGCCGGAGCCGAAGTATTTCGACTCGCCGCGCTTCTCGGTGCCGCGCCTGAAACACGTGCTGCGCGCCAAGGCGGTGCTCTGCCCGGGACTCAAGGTGCTGTTCTTTGATGAGAACAGCAAGGAGCGGGAGGAGTGGCACTACGAGGCGGGGCTGCACGACTATTTGGTGGAGGCGCTGTCGGGATGGGAGCGACTCCCCGAGGAACCCTTCGTCGGCACCATGAGCTCGGCCCACGAGGCGGCCGACTGGGCAGTGGCGTGGCTCCCCGAGGGGGGCGAGGCGGTCGGCGAGAGCTACGTCAACCTGATCCCCACCGCCCAGGGCGGCACCCACGTCAACGGCCTGCGCACCGGGCTGACCGAGGCGATGCGCGAGTTCTGCGAGTTCCGCAACCTGCTGCCGCGGGGCGTCAAGCTGACCCCCGACGACGTCTGGGACAAGGTGAGCTACGTCCTCTCGGTGAAGCTGGAGGACCCCCAGTTCTCCGGCCAGACCAAGGAGCGGCTCTCCTCCCGCGAGTGCGCGCCGTTCGTCTCCGGGGTGGTCAAGGACGCCTTTTCGCTGTGGCTCAACCAGCACACCGAGCTGGGCGAGCGGCTCGCCGAATTGGCCATCTCCAGCGCCCAGAGCCGGTTGCGGGCCGGCAAGAAGGTGGTGCGCAAGAAGATCACCCAGGGTCCCGCATTGCCCGGCAAGCTGGCCGACTGCACCAGCCAGGAGCCGCTGCGCGGCGAACTTTTCCTGGTCGAGGGCGACTCCGCCGGCGGTTCCGCCAAGCAGGCACGCGACAAGGAGTTCCAGGCGATCATGCCGCTACGCGGCAAGATCCTCAATACCTGGGAGGTGGACCCGGCCGAGGTGCTCGCCTCCCAGGAGGTCCACGACATCTCGGTGGCGGTGGGCGTCGATCCCGGCTCCGACAACCTCGACGGCCTGCGTTACGGCAAGGTCTGCGTGCTCGCCGACGCCGACTCCGACGGTGCCCACATCGCCACCCTGCTCTGCGCGCTGTTCCTGCGCCACTTCAAGCCGCTGGTGGCGGCGGGCCACGTCTTCATCGCGATGCCGCCGCTCTACCGCATCGACGTCGGCAAGGAGGTCTACTACGCCCTCGACGACGCCGAGAAACAAGGGGTGCTCGACCGCATCAGCGCCGAGAGGAAGCGCGGCAAGGTGACCATCCAGCGCTTCAAGGGGTTGGGCGAGATGAATCCGCTTCAGCTGCGCGAGACCACCCTCAATCCCGACACCCGGCGGCTGGTCCAGCTCACCGTGGAGCCCGGCGACGACACCCACCAGCTGATGGACATGCTGCTGGCGAAGAAGCGTGCCGGTGAGCGCAAGAGCTGGCTGGAAGAGAAGGGCGACCTGGCCGAGGTGTGAGCGTGCCCTGCAACGTCCGCCCTGCGAAGAAAGAGCCCGGGGGGGCGTGGCGCATAACCAAATCGTGTGAAGGGGATATCGATGGCCAGAGAGTTTCGAGTTTGGATCTCGTCGATCATGGTGGCCACCGTCGCCATGGTGGCGACGGTGGCGGCCCGTTACGGGACCGACCCCTTCGTTGTCGCCCTCGCTGCACTGACCCTAGCCTTCACCGTCCGCCTGTGGTGGCTGACCGGTGGCGTCGCCCGCTTCCGCGCGCAGGTCGAGGGGGCGGTGGCGGCCGTGGCGAACGGCGCGTTCGACTACCGCTGCGATCCGTACGGCGTTCAGGGTGGGGAGCGCGAGCTGCTGGAGGAGGCCAACCGCATGTTCGAGGTGCTCGCCCGTTTCACCGCGGCGGTCGACGATAGCTGTCGGCTGGCCCGTGAAGGCGCCTTCGAGCGGCGGAGAGCGGGGGGAAGCGGCTTCGCCGCCATGCCGGGTGCCTACGGCGCCGCCGTGGTCGCCATCGGTGACTCGGTCGACCAGATGGAGCGGCGCAACCGCGCCAACCTGAAAAACGTCATCGTCGGCCAGTTGGAGGAGCTCAACTCGCGCAATCTGATGAAGAACCTGCGCCAGAATCAGGCCGACCTGGTGCGCATGACCGACGCCATGGGTGAGGTGGAGCAGGTCACCCTGGCCACCGCCGAGGATGCCGATCGCAGCACCGGGTCGGTCGACGAGGTGGTCGGGGTGATGGCCGGGATGGTCGAGCGGATCGGCGGCATGAGCGAGTTGATGGGGCGGCTGCGCGGGCGTAGCGAGGAGATCAGCAAGGTGTTGACGATGATCACCGAGATCGCCAACCAGACCAACCTGTTGGCGCTGAATGCCGCCATCGAGGCGGCCCGTGCCGGCGAGCACGGTCGCGGCTTCGCCGTGGTCGCCGACGAGGTGAAGAGCCTCGCCGACAACACCAAGCGGGCCACCGCCGAGGTGGAGGGGATCATCGAATCCTTCGTCAACGAGATGGCCTCCGCCCAGAAGGATGGCGTGGCGATGCGCGCCGCCGCCGACGAGTCGAGCGCCACCGTCTCCGAATTCGCCCACCAGTTCGCCCGCTTCTCCACCTCGGCGCGGGAGGCCGCCGGCCACATCGCGGTAATCCGCGACGTCGCCTTCGCCTCGCTGATCAAGGTGGACCACATCATCTACAAACAGAGCGGCTACCTGGCGATCCTCGAGGGGCGCGGCTCCGCTGCCGCCGAGGCGGTGGCGGTGGATCACCACCAGTGTCGCCTGGGCAAGTGGTACGACAGCGTCGGCCGCAAACTGTTCGGCGATACCAAGGCCTTCAGCCGCCTCTCCGCCCCCCACTCGCGGGTCCACGGCGAGATCCAGCAGGCGGTGGCGCGACTCACCCGCGAGGGGGTCGACGACGACCGCGAGGGCCAGGTGGAGATCATCCAGCACTTCCACGACTCCGAGCAGGCCAGCGAGGAGGTGATGGCCCTGCTCGACGCGATGATGTTCGAGAAGCACGGCGAGCGGGCGCGGGTGGCCTGAAAGCCGGAGGGCGTCCGGGACCGTTCGCGGTGGCGCTCCGTTTAGACGTTGTTGAAAAAGCCGTTACGCCGGAGTGCCGCCCCGACCGGTTACCATTTCCCGCCGGCCGGTGCTGCGGTTCTGCTATAATCCGCGCCCCTTTTCGCCTGCCGTTCAGTGGCTTGGAATCCGCACATGCTGCCCGTAATCGCCCTCATCGGCCGCCCCAACGTGGGCAAATCGACGCTGTTCAACCGGCTCACCCGTAGCCGCGATGCCCTGGTGGCCGATCAGCCGGGGCTGACCCGCGATCGCAAGTACGGCATCGGCAAGCTGGGCGATCACCCCTATCTGGTGGTGGACACCGGCGGCCTCTCCGGCGATGAGGCGGGGATCGACGGCGAGATGGCCAAGCAGTCGGTGCTCGCCGCCGAGGAGGCCCACGTCACCCTGTTCCTGGTGGACGCCCGCGCCGGCATCACCGTCGGCGACGAGGCGATCGCCAACTGGCTGCGGCGCATGGGCAAGCGGGTCCACCTGGTGCTCAACAAGGTGGACGGCCTCGATCAGGACGTCGCCGCCGCCGATTTCTTTTCCCTCGGCCTCGGCGACCCGATCCCGATCGCCGCCGCCCACGGCCGTGGCGTTCACCAGATGATCGACGAGGTGCTCGGCGAGATTCCCGAAGCGGAGTTGGCGGAGCCGCCGACCGAAGAGGAGGGGGTCAAGGTGGCGGTGGTGGGGCGCCCCAACGTCGGCAAGTCGACCCTGATCAACCGCATCCTCGGCGAGGAGCGGGTGGTCGCCTTCGACCAGCCGGGGACCACCCGCGATTCGGTGTTCATCCCCTTCGAGCGTGACGATACGCGCTACACGTTGATCGACACCGCCGGCGTGCGGCGCCGCGGGCGGGTCAAGGAGGCGGTGGAGAAGTTCAGTGCGATCAAGACCCTGCAGGCGATCGAGAGCGCCCACGTGGTGATCATGGTGCTCGACGCCCGCGAGGGGATCACCGAGCAGGACGCCGGGCTGCTCGGCTTCATCCTGGACGCCGGGCGCGCCCTGGTGGTGGCGATCAACAAGTGGGACGGGCTCGCCACCGAGCAGAAGGAGAAGGTGAAGAAGGACGTCGATATCCGCCTGCCGTTCCTCGACTTCGCCCGCCTGCGCTACATCTCCGCACTCCACGGCACCGGCGTCGGCGAGCTGTTCAAGTACATCGACGAGGCCTACCGCAACGCCATGCGCAAGTTCCCCACGCCGGAGCTGACCCGGCTGCTGGAGGACGCCTACGCCACCCACCAGCCGCCCCAGGTGGGGGGGCGCTCGATCAAGCTGCGCTACGCCCACCAGGGGGGCTCCAACCCGCCGATCATCATCGTCCACGGCAACCGGGTGGACAAGGTGCCGGAGAGCTACCGGCGCTACCTGACCAACACCTTCCGCAAGGTGCTGAAGCTGGTGGGCACCCCGCTGCGGGTCGAGTTCCGCGGCGGCGAAAACCCCTACAAGGACCGCAAGAACACCCTCACCCCGCGCCAGCAGGCCAAACGCAAACGGTTGGTGAAGCACCTCAAGGGGCGCAAGAAATAGGGCGCCTTTTGCACCACGAAGGGGGCTGATGCGGTTCGTGGGTTCCTGCGAGCCGTGTGCGTTGGGCGATGTTCTTGAGCACGAAGGGCAAGGAGGGAAACAAAGGGCGGGAAGGAGGGATTGCCGCTGTTATCTCGTTTTATCTCGTTTCCACGCTCTGCGTGGAAACGCGCCTCTTCGACGCTCTGCGTCGTGTCGAACGAAGGCACGGCGACTCGGCTTCCCGTCCACCTTTCCGGACGCAGAGCGTCCAAGCCTGCCGGTCACGACGCAGAGCGTCGTAACCAGAAAAGAAGTTCCCTTATCTCGTTTCCACGCTCTGCGTGGAAACGCGCCTCTTCGACGCTCTGCGTCGTGTCGAACGAAGGCGCGGCGACTCGGCTTCCCGTCCACCTTCCGGACGCAGAGCGTCCAAGCCGGCCGGTCACGACGCGGAGCGTCGTAACCAGAAAAGAAGACGCAGAGCGTCATAACCAGAAAAGAAGTTTCCTGCTCGCCCTTCGTGTTCAGTGGCGTAGCGTGTGCCGAGGGACGAGGCGCACCGGCCTCTACGGAGGGGCGGTACGCCCCGTCCCTCGGCACGCCCTGCCCGGTCTTACTGCCCGGGATTGACCGGCGTGGCGATGACCAGGGCACCGACCACGGGGTGGTCCAGATAGTGGAGTTCGCGAGAGCGCATCCGGCGGTGGTTGCGGATGCGGATGGTCTCCATCAGCGGTCGCCCGGGATCCAGCGACGCCTCGGCCGCGGTGGCGGTGCCGATCGGCGCCTGCTTGCGGTTGCGGTGGAGCAGCAGGTCCAGCTCCAGGTGGAGGTATTTGCCGACATAGACCCGCGCCGCCCCCTCCAGCTCACGGTGGCTGAGGAGTCCGCCCGGGACCGACGGCACCCCACCCAGCCCCACGCCCGCCGGCCGGCCGCGGGCCAGCCAGGCGCCGGGGATCTCCGAGCCGGCCTCAATGCGCACCGGGCGGGTGCGCCGTTCGCCGTAGGAGGGTTGGAGCCAGGCGATGTGCTTGAGGATGCGGTAGCCGCCGGCCTTCTTCATCGCCGTCACGATCCCGTCCAGCTCGTGGCGCGAGCGGAGCACGAAGCGGCCGCTGTAGCTCGTCGAGTCGGCGGAGAGGCCGGAGCGCGGCTCCAGGTCGACCACCTCGCCGAGGTCTGGACTGCCCGGATCGTCCGGCCACTGCTCACTGGTGAGGGCGCCCGTGTTTTCGAACAGCAGCAGCTCGATGATGTACAGCGGCGCCGCCGCGTGGGCGGCGGGGGCGAGAAGGCTCCCCGCGAGGAGGGCCAGCAGGAGGATTAGTTGCGGTTTCACGGGGAGGGGATTATACCCGGATCTCTCGCGCTGCGCTGCGCAGGCGGGCGGCGAGCCGTTCCAGTTGGGCGCTCGCCTCGGAGGTCTTGGCGGCGCCATCGGCGGTGGTCGCGGAGGCCTCGTAGATGACGTCGACGTTGCGGTCGATCTCCGCCACCACGCTCTCCTGATAGCTGGCCGCCTCGGCGATCTTGTTGTTCATGTCCCAAATGGTGGCCACCTCGCCGGCGATCATGCCGAGGGATTCGGCGCTCGCCTCCACCTTCTCCACCCCCTCCTTGGCCTGTGCCTGGGCCTCGCCCATCAAGGTGACGGCGGCGTCGGCCCCCTGTTGCAACTGCTGGATGATGTCCTGGATCTGCTGGATCGACTCGTGGGTCTTGCGCGCGAGTTTGCGCACCTCGTCGGCGACCACGGCGAAGCCGCGGCCGTGCTCGCCGGCGCGGGCCGCCTCGATGGCGGCATTGAGCGCCAGCAGGTTGGTCTGGTCGGAGATGCCGCCGATCACGTCGAGCACCACGCCGATGTTGCGGCTGTTCTCGTCGAGGGTGTTGATCGCGCCGGTGGCCTTGTCCATCTCGGCGAACACCGCCTCGATGGCGCACATCGCCTCGGTGGCCACCAGGGCGCCGTTGCGGGTCTCGCCGCGGGCCTGCTCGGTAGCCTGGGCGGCCTGCTGGGTGTTGCCGTTGACCTCCTGCACCTGGGAGAGCAGCTCGGTCATCGCGGTGGCCAGGCGCCGCGTCTCCTCCTGCTGGCGGCGAGTGCCGTCGGTGGCCTGCTCGGCCAGTTCGTTGAGGTGGGTGACCGCCTCGGCGATCTGATCGCCCGATTCGACGAAGGGTCTGACCAGACCGTGGAGCCGTTCGAGCATGCGGTTGAACTGGGCGGCACAGCTGCCCAGTTCGTCGTTGCCGTACTGCTCGGCACGGGCGGTGAGATCGGCCTGGTCGGCGACCCGCTCGAGGGCGGCACGCAGGGCCCGCAACTGGCGCATCAGGCCGAGCAGGGTGGGGATGCCAATGGCCAGCGAGAGCGCGGCGACCACCGCCGCCACCATGGTCCCGCTGCCGACGCCCTCCTTGGCCGCGAAGATCAGCATCCCCAGCACCGGCAGCACCATGGCAACGGCAAACCGTAGGTGGATGGGGAGCATGGGCGCTGCTTTCATGGCGGTCTTCCGATTGGGGAGAGAGGTCGCGCGACGCGAGGCGGGTGCGGCGGGGAGATTCCGCAGGGCTGCGCCTCGCTCGGGCGGGTAACGCAACGCTAAGAATCACAAAATCGAGTGATACTGTCTACAATTCTCAATATATTAAAATTTAATGGAATATTGACTTGGGGGTCCCCATGAGCCGCTTTCTCTCGCTCCACCACGTCAGCCTGCTGGTGGCCGATACCGAACGGTCGCTACGTTTTTACGCGGGGGTTCTCGGGATGGAGGTGAGCGGACGGCGGCCTGAACTCGGTTTTCCAGGTGCCTGGCTGGAGGTGGGGGAGGGGGGACAGATCCATCTGCTGGAACTGGAGAGCCCGGACCCGGTGAGCGGGCGGCCGGAGCGCGGCGGGCGGGATCGGCACGTGGCGCTGATGGTGGACGACCTGGCCGCATTGCGCGGCGCGCTGGAGCTGGCCGGCATCCCCTTCACCATGAGCCGCTCCGGTCGCCCGGCGCTGTTTTGTCGTGATCCGGACGGCAACGCCCTGGAATTGATCGAGCGCTCGTGAAGGTGCCTATTTGTCTTTATCGCCGTTCTTTCTCCAGATCCGTCCTACCCAGTAGATGGCGACGAAGAAGGGGATCAGGATCCCCGCGACAATAAGAAGAAATTCGCCCATCAAACGGCCTCTTTATGGGGAGTGGGTGACTCGGTGACCGCGGCACGCCCCGGGCGGCGTTCCTTCGATCCCACGCTAAGGATACCGTACAGCGAGGGTCGTTTTCATCCGTGCTCTTGCGTAGGTCGCGGCCGCTGGGGACAATCCGCCCCGATCGAATCTTCAAGCGGACGGGTGGTTTCATGACGCAGCACGTAGCGATAATCGAGGTCGACGAGGGGAACTTTGCCGACGCGGTGGTGGCCGCTTCCCACCAGAAACCGGTGTTGGTGGACTTCAGCGCCGAGTGGTGTGCCCCGTGTCGCGCCATCGAGCCGGTGATGCACAAGATCGCCGACGAGATGGGCGAGCGGCTCACCGTGGCCAAGGTGGATGCCGACGAGAACATGAAGCTGTGCGGTCACTACCGGCTGCGCGGATTCCCCACCGTGCTGCTGTTCCAGAACGGTGAGGAGAAGGGACGCTTCGCCGGGTTCAAGCCCACTCCGCAGGTCAAGGAGTTCGTCGAACAGCATCTCGATTGAAGGGCGCCTCGTGGGCTACAACATCCTTGCGTTGGACGGCGGCACCCGGCCGCTGCTGGCGGTCGGCATCCTGGAGCAGTTGGAGAGCCGCTGCCCCGGATTCCTCGATGCCGTCGATCTGTTTGCCGGTACCTCCGCCGGCGCCATCACCTGCGCCTTCATCGCCTTTGCCCCCACCCTGCGCGACGGGCTGCAGCGGGCGCGGGAGTTCTGGAGTTCGCCGCAGAGCTTTCAGGTCGATCCGCTGCGTTCGCTGACCGCGCTGGCGGGTACCCACGCCTTCTCCGACCAGGCCAAGATCAAGGCGGCGTTGGAGCGCCACTTCGGCGACGCCACCCTCGGGGACCTCAAGTGCTCGGTGCTGATCCCCTCCTTCTGCCTCGACAACAAGAGCGCGGTGGCGGAGTCGCGCGGCTGGACGGTGCGGCTGATCCACACCCTCGACCCGGTGATCGCCGATACCGACCTGAAGGTGGTGGATGCGCTCCTGCGCTCCGGCTCCTCGCCGGTGGTCAACCCGGTCTACCAGGGGTATGCCGACGGCGGGCTGTTCGCCAACAATCCGAGCCTGTGCGCGGTCACCTCCGCGCTCGACTACGTCGGCGAGCGGCTGGAGGCGATGCGGGTGGTCTCGGTCGGTCACGGCCGCTCGCAGAAGTTCATCGACTGCGACCGTACCACCGACTTCGGCTACCACAAGTGGCTGCTCGATCCGACCCATCCCATGGCCCTGCTCAAGGTGGTGATGGACAGCAACCGTCAGGCCGTCACCTACCAGTGCAGCCGTCTGCTGGAAGACCGCTTCATGCGCATCGATCCGAGTCTGGCCGCCGGCACCGACGCCACCGGTATCAACTTCGACCGTTACGTGCTGGCGCTCGACCGCGCGGCCAGGGCGCTCGACTATCTGCCGCACGTGCGCCAGCTCAACTCGATGAAGTGGGTCGATGCGGGGCGCGCAGATGGGTGACGGGGCCGAGAGCCCCAACGGTTGAACCCGCAAAGAGACTCAACCGCAGATTAACGCAGATTTCCGCAGATGAATGCTCCGTCCAATCTGCGGAAATCTGCGTTAATCTGCGGTTCACTCAGAGGGGCGAGTCGGAGAGCGGTGCGCCTCGTACCTCGGCACACCCTACGGTCTCGCTGAAAGGGCCATTAGTTTCGGTGCAGTACACGGGCATTCACGGCATGGTGACCTCGATGGAGGGCGCTCCCTTTTCGCTCTCCGCCAACCAGCGGGCGCTCTGGTGGCTGCACGGCTATGCGCCTGCCGGCGCCGCCTACCATCCGGCGTGGGCGGTTCGCCTGCACGGAGGCGTCGAGCCGGCGGTGGTCGATCGCGCCGTGCAGGCCCTCGCCCGGCGTCACCCCATGACCCGGTTGTTGATCGAGGTGACGCCCGACGGGCGCCCGCTGCAACGGGCGGGGGCCGCGGCGCGGATCCCCTTCACCGTCACCGATGCCGCCGCCCGGGAGTATGCGCGCCTGCGTGACGCGCTACGCGACGCCAACGCCGCCCCCTTCCGGCTCGAACGCGAGCCGCCCCTGCGGGTCCATCTCTTCATCCTCGGTCCCGCCGAGGCGGTGCTGCTGGTGAGCATGCACCACATCGCCACCGACGGCTGGTCGGTGGGCGTGCTGATGGAGGACCTTGGGGTTCTGCTCGCGCACCGCGGCGACGCGGCGGCGGCCGGTCTGGAGACCCCCGTGGAGGGGTTTGCCGCCTTTGTTGCGGCGGAGGCGGCCTATCTGGACGGCGCGGCAGCGGCGGCCGACCTCGCCTTCTGGCGCGAGCGGTTGGCGGGGCCGCTGCCGACCCTCGCCCTGCCGTTCGCCGACCGGCCGCGTCCGCGGCTGCGCGCCTTCCGCGGCGGCAGCGTGATGTTCACCCTGCCGGTCTCCACCACGGCCCGCCTGCGCGCCTTCGCTGCTTCGGCCCTGGTGACCCCTTTTTCCGTGCTGATGGCGGCCTGGCTGGCGCTGCTCCACCGCTACGGCGGGCAGGATGAGCTGATCGTCGGCACCCCCACCTGGGGCGGGCGCGATGCGCACAGCCGCGGGGTAGTGGGCTACTATGCCAACCTGTTGGCGCTGCGCGTGCGGCTCGATGCCGATATCACCTTCTCCGCCCTGATCGCGGCGGTAAAGGCGGAGGTGAACGAGGCGCTCGATCACGCGGCCTATCCCTTCGCCACCCTGGTCGAACGCCTGGGGCTGCCCCGCGATCCGGCGCTGACCCCGCTGTTCCAGTCGACCTTCGCCTTCCATCAGACCCGCCCGGAGGACGTCAACCGCACCCTGTTCGCGGTCGACGGTGCGGCCCGCACGGAGTGGGGCGGGTTTTCGGCCACCCCCCTGCGGGTGCCGGAGCAGGGGGCGGGGCAGTTCGACCTCGCCCTCGACCTGACCGACCTGGGCGAGAGCCTCGCCGGTGAGCTGAAATACGACCGCGAGCTGTTCGAGCGCGCCACCATCGGCGCCATGGCCGAGAGCTTCGCCTGCCTCCTCGATGGCGCGCTGGCGGCGCCGGAGACCCCCTTGGGCGACCTGCCGCTGACCGCCCCCGAGACGCTCGACCGCCATCTGCTTCTGGCCAATTGCCCGGCACCGCACTTGCCCGACGCCCCCTGCCTGCACCAGGTGTTCAGCGCCCGCGCCGCCGAGCGGCCCGCCGCAGTGGCGCTGAGTGGCGTCGGCGAGTCGCTCACCTACGGCGAGCTGGAGCGGCGGGCCGACGGCCTGGCCAACCGCCTGCGGGGCCACGGCGTGGGACCCGGTGTGCGGGTCGGGCTGTGCGCCGACCGAACTCCGGCGCAGATCGTCGGCCTGCTCGCGATCCTCAAGGCGGGCGGCGCCTACGTGCCCCTCGACCCCGACTACCCCGCGGAGCGCCTGGCGCTGATTCGCGACGACGCCCGCATCGCCCTGGTGGTCGCCCCGCCGGAGCAGGCGCACCACTTCCCCGGGGCTACCCTGATCTCGCCCGATGACGCCGGTGAAGCGGACGGCGTCCCCGTTGACGGTGGCGCCACCCCCGATGACACCGCCTACGTCATCTATACCTCCGGCTCCACCGGCCGCCCCAAGGGGGTGCCGGTCAGTCACCGCAACGTCAGCCGCCTGTTCGCCGCGACGCAAGAGGCCTTCGACTTCGGCCCCGACGACGTCTGGAGCCTGTTCCACTCGCTGGCCTTCGACTTCTCGGTGTGGGAGGTGTGGGGCGCCCTGCTGCACGGCGGGCGGCTGCTGCTGGTGGACCGGTGGCAGGCGCGCGACCCCGCGCGGCTGCTGGAGCTGCTGGAGAATGAGGGGGTCACCGTCCTCAACCAGACCCCCTCCGCCTTCCACCGCCTGAGCGCCGCCGTGGCGGCGGCGGGCCGGCGGCTCACCGCCCTGCGCTGGGTGATCTTCGGCGGTGAGGCGTTGGAGGCGCGCCGGCTCCGCCCCTGGGTGGAGCGCCACGGGATAGCCCTGGTCAACATGTACGGCATCACCGAGACCACCGTCCACGTCACCCTCAAGCGCGTGACCGAAGTGGAGATCGCGGCCGGCGGCAGCAACATCGGCCGCCCGCTGGCCGACCTGGAGCTGCACCTGCTCGATCGCCGCGGCCGTCCCGTGCCGTTGGGGATGCCGGGCGAGATCCACGTCGGGGGAGGGGGGCTGGCTGGCGGCTACCTGGAGCGCCCGGAGCTGACCGCCGCGCACTTCGTGCCCCACCCGTTCCGTCCCGGCGAGCGGCTCTACCGCAGCGGCGATCTGGCACGCCGCCGCCCGGACGGCGACCTCGACTACCTGGGCCGCTGCGACGCCCAGCTGAAGGTGCGCGGTTACCGCATCGAGCCGGGCGAGATCGAGGCGGCGCTGCACGACGCCCCTGGGGTCGCCGAGAGCGCGGTCGCGGTGGTTCCGATGACGGATACGGAGACGCCGGGCGACGAAGTGCTGGTGGCCTATCTGGTCCCCGCGGCCGGCGGCGCCCCGGACCTCGCCGCGCTGCGCGGTCGCCTCGCCGGGCGGCTGCCGCCGCACATGCTGCCCCAGCACTTCGTGGTGCTGGAGGCGCTGCCGCGCACCCCCGGCGGCAAGCTCGACCGCCGCGCCCTGCCTGCCCCACGGGCAGCGCCCGACGCCGCCTACGCCGCACCGCAGGGCGCCGCCGAGTGCGCCGTGGCCGAGGCCTTCGCCGAGGCCCTCGGCGTCGCGCGGGTGGGGCGCGACGACAACTACTTCGCCCTCGGCGGCGACAGCATCCGCTCCATCGCGGTGATCGCCGCCGCCCGCGCCCGCGGCTGGGCGCTCTCCCTGGAGGCTCTGTTCCGCGGCCAGAGCGTGGCGGCGGTGGCCCAGGCGGTGATCCAGACGGCCACGCCGACCACGGCCGAGCGCCCGGCGCCGGCCTACCGCCCGTTCGCCGCCCTCGGCGAGGCGGAGCGCTCGCGTCTGCCCGCGGATGCCGCCGACGCCTATCCCGCCACTTCGCTGCAGGCCGGCATGATCTTCCACGGCATGGCCGGTGCCGCCGCCGGCACCTACCACGACGTCTTCGCCTTCCGCCTGCGCGGACGCCTCGACGCCGCCGCCCTGGAGCGCGCGGTGGAGGGCCTCACCGCCGCCCACGAGGTGCTGCGTACCCGCTTCGACAGCGCCACCTTCCGGGTCCCGATGCAGGTCGTCGTGGCGCGGGTCGAGTCCCCCCTGAGCGTCGCCCGCGACCCGTGGGACGGGCCCCTGGCCGAACTCATCGCGGAGCAGCGCGAACGCCCCTTCGATCCCGCCCGCGCGCCCCTGATCCGCTTCCACGCGGTGCCGGGGCGGGACGACGACTTCCGCCTGGTGGTCGCCTTCCACCACGCCATCCTCGACGGCTGGAGCCTCGCCGCGCTGGTCACTGAATTGCTAGAACGCTACCGATCAGATGTTGATGGGGCCGCTTTCGACGCACCACCGCCGCCGCGCTTCGCCGACTACGTGATCGGCTACGAGCTGCCGGCGCGCAACGACCCCGCGGCCCGCGACCACTGGCTGAAACGGATCGGCGACCACCTGGGAACGACCCTGCCGCGACCCCTCGTCCCGGTCGCAGGGGGGCTGCGTACCCTCCACCGCGAGCTGGATGCGGGACTAGTACAGCGCCTCACGGAGCAGGCCGAACGCCTCGGCCTGCCCCTGCGCACCCTGTTGCTAACCACCTACCTGCGCGTGCTCGGCGCGATGTGCGGCGACCGCCGCCCGCTGATCGGCGTCGCCCGCCACGGCCGTCCCGAGCGGGAGGGGAGCGAGTGTACCCTCGGCCTCTTTCTCAACACCCAGCCCTTCATCCTGGATCTGGGAGCGGAACCAAGCTGGGCCGCGGCGTGCCGCCGCTGCTTCGACCTCGAACAGGCCGACCTGCCCCACCGGCGCTACCCGCTGGCGGAGATCCTGCGCGCCGGCGGCCGGCGGCAGCTCTTCGAGGCGCTGTTCAACTTCGTCCATTTCCACGTCTACGACCGCGTCGCCGCGCTGGCCGGGACGGAGCTGCTCGAACGCGAGGCGTTCGAGCAGACCGACCTGCCGCTGGTGCTGCACGCGGTGCAGTCGGGGCCGGCGCTGACCCTGCACCTCAGCCACGACCCGGCGCGCCTCGCGTCGGCCGCCGCCGACCGGCTGCTCGCCGCCATGGAGCGGGCGCTGACGGCCCTGACCGACGACCCCGACGCGCCCCACGCCGCCTTCGGCCTGATGGCCGAGGAGGAACTGCGCGCTCAGCCGGAGTCCTGGGGCGGGCGCGTCGCCGCCTATCCGCGCCAGGCGACCATCGACCGGCTGTTCAGCGAAGTGGCGACCACCCGCGGCCGCGCCGAGGCGCTCTGCACCCCCGACGGCCGCAGTGTCGACTACGCCGGGCTGGAGGCGCGCGCCAACCGCCTCGCCCACCTGCTGCAACGGCGCGGTGTGGCGACGGGGCGCTGCGTCGCGGTGCTGTTGCCGCGGGGCGTCGAGCAGGTGACCGCCTGCCTGGCGGTGCTCAAGGCGGGGGCCGCCTACGTGCCGGTGGAGCCCGACCTGCCCGAGGCACGCCGAAGTTTCATCCTCGACGATTGCGACGCCGCCGCGGTGATCACCGACCGCCACGGCGCGGCCCGCCTCGCCACCGCCCGCGCGGTGGTGGTGCCCGAAAAGGTGGAGGATGCGCTGGCCGCCCTGCCCGCCGAGCCGCCCGCGCTGCCGCCGCGGGGGGCGGAGTCGCCCGCCTACGTGATCTACACCTCGGGCACCACCGGCCAGCCCAAGGGGGTCGTCTGCCACCACCGCGGGGTGGTGCGCCTGGTGCGTAGCGGCAACCTGTGCCAGTTCTCCCCGGAGGATCGGGTGGTGCATGCCGGCGCGGTGATCTTCGACATCTGCATGGTGGAGGTGTGGGGGGCGCTGCTCAACGGCGCCGCGCTGGTGATCCTGCCGCCCGGCCCCCCCGAGCTGGCCACCCTCGCCGCCACCCTGCGCGCGACCCGCGCCAGCGCGCTGATGCTCGCCACCAGCGTTTTCCATCTGGTGGCGGACGAGTGCCCCGAGGCGCTGGCGCCGCTGCGCCGGCTGCTCACCGGCGGCGAGGCGCTGTCGCCGGCCCACGCCGCTCGCGCCCTCGCGCACATGGCCCCCGACGCGGCCCTGGTCAACGGCTACGGCCCCACCGAGAACGTCACCTTCACCACCCTCCACCGGGTCACCGCGGCGGACCTGGCGGCAGGGGTGATGCCGATCGGCCGGCCGATCGAGAATAGCACCGTCCATCTGGTCGACCCCTTCGACCAACTGCTGCCGCCCGGCATCCCGGGCGAACTGCTCACCGGCGGCGACGGCGTGGCGATCGGCTACCTGGGACGGCCCGAACTCACCGCCGAGCGCTTCGCCGCCAACCCCTTCCCGGTCCCCGCCGGGATCGACGGCGGCCGCCTCTACCGCAGCGGCGATATCGTCGTGCGCGGGGAGGGGGGGCTGCTCCACTTCCTCGGCCGGCGCGACCGGCAGATCAAGCTGCGCGGCTTCCGCATCGAGCTGGGGGAGATCGAGCAGGCGCTGCGCGCCGCGCCGGGCGTGCGCGACGCGGTGGTGGTGGTTGACGAGGAAGCCCCCGCCCACCGCCTGGTCGCCTACTGGGTGGCGGGGGAGGGCGGTGACTGGCCCACGGTGCGCGACGCCCTGGCCGCGCGCTTGCCCGACTACATGGTCCCGGAGGTGGCGGTGGCGCTGGAGAGCCTGCCGCTGAGCCCGGTGGGCAAGGTGGACCATCACGCCCTGCCGCCGCCGCCCGCGCCCGGCGAGCGGCCGGCCGCTCGCCCGGCCACTCGCCAACCGGGGAGCGAGAGCGAGCGGATCGTCCACGCGGTGTGGAGCGAGGTGCTGGGCCACGACGCCTTCGGCATCGACGACGACTTCTTCGCCCTCGGCGGCGACTCGCTGCACGCCACCCAGGTCGCCTCGCGCCTCAGCCGGCGGCTCGCCACCGAGGTGCGGGTGACCACCGTGATGCTCGCCCCGACGGTCGCCGGGCTGGCCGCGGAGATCGACGCCGCGACCCTCGCCCTGGCCTCGCCCGAGGCGCTGGCGGCGCTCCTCGCCGACCTTGACGACGGGGCGCTGCTTCCCTGATGAACGACCTTGCCCGCCGGCTCGCCGACCTGACCCCCGCCCAGCGTGAGGAGCTGCTGCGCCGCCTGCGCGGTGGCGGCGGGGCGGCGTCGATCCCGCGGCTGGCGGGCGACGGCGCGCTGCCGCTGTCGTTTGCCCAGGGGCGGTTGTGGTTGCAGACGCGGCTCGCCCCCGACAGCCCGTTCTACAACATCCACACCGCCTTCCGCCTGCGCGGTCCCCTCGACGTCGCCGCCCTGGAAGACGCGCTGGCCTATCTGGTGGCGCGCCACGACTCCCTGCGCACCCGCTTCTTCGAGCGCGACGGCATCCCCTGCCAGGAGATCCTCGCCGAGGCCCGTCCGCCGCTGACCCGGATCGACCTCGCCGGGCTGGACGATGAGGCGGCCGAGGGCGAGGCCCAACGCCTCGGCTACGAAGCAGGGCGCCGCCCCTTCGACCTGGGGAATGAGCTGCCGATCCGCGCCCTGCTGCTTCGGCTCGGCGGCGACCACCACATCCTGCTGCTCACCCTGCATCACATCGTCGCCGACGGCTGGTCGCTGTCGCTGCTGCTGCGCGAGCTGGGCGCGGCCTACGCCGCCCTGCGCGACGGTGCCGTCCCGGCGCTGCCGGAGCTGCCGATCCGCTACGCCGACTTCGCCGCCTGGCAGCGCGAACGGCTGAGCGGCGCTGCCCTCGAACGCCAGCTCGACTACTGGCGGGAGTCGTTGGCCGGCGCGCCGCCGCTGCTGGCGCTGCCCACCGACCGACCGCGCCCCGCACAGCCGAGCCATGCCGGCGGGCTGGTCCGCTTCACCATCGAGCCCGCCCTGCGCGAGCGCCTCGACCGGCTCTGCCGCGCCACCGGCAGCACCCCCTTCATGGCGCTGCACGCCGCCTGGCTGGTGCTGCTGGAGCGCTACACCGGGGCCACCGATCTGGTGGTCGGCTCGCCCATCGCCAATCGCACCGTGCCCGAGGTCGAGCCGCTGGTGGGCTTCTTCGTCAACACCTTGGCGCTGCGCACCGAGCTGGGGGACGACCCGCTGTTCACCACCCTGATGGCGCGGGTGCGCGAGGCGAGCCTGGCCGCCCACGACCACCAGGAGGTTCCCTTCGAACAGGTGGTGGAGGCGCTCCACCCCGAACGCGACCCCGCCCACCACCCCCTGGTGCAGGTGATCTTCGCCTACCAGAATGCCAGCCGCGACACCCTGGCGCTGCCCGATCTCGCCTGCGAGGTGCTCGACGCCCACGTCGGCGCCACCCGCTTCGACCTGGAGCTGCACCTGTGGGACCACGCCGGGGTGCAGGAGGGCTACCTCTACTACGCCAGCGACCTCTTCGAGGCGGCCACCGCCGAGCGCATCATCGGCCACTACAAGACGCTGCTGGCCAGCGTCGCCGCCGCGGCCGACGCCCCCATCGGCACGCTGGAGATGCTCGGCGCGGAGGAGCGCCACCGCCTGCTGGAGGCGTGGGGGAGCAACCCGCGCCCCTATCCGCGCGACGCCTCGATCCCCGCGCTGTTCGCCGCCCGGGTCGCCGCTCGCGGCGAGGCGGTGGCGCTGGAGCAGGGGGGGCGTGCCCTCAGCTACCGCGAGCTGGACCAGCGCTCGACCCGCCTCGCCCACGCCCTGCTCGCCGCCCCCGCCGGTCCGGTGGCGCTCTGCCTGGAGCGCACCCCGGCGGCGATCATCGCCACCCTGGCGGCGCTCAAGGCGGGACGCGCCTACCTCCCCCTCGACCCCGCCTGGCCGGCCGCGCGCCTGCGCCGGCTGCTCGCCGACAGCGGTGCCGGGGTGCTGCTCCTGGCCGCCGGTGCATCGCCGCCGGAGGGACTAGCCTGCATTTCTCACCAGCCTCCTACTGCGGACGCCGATCCTCCCGCTGTGACGGGGCGTGCTCCCTCCAGGCTCCTCAACATAGGGGCGGCTATGCCTTCGTCGCCTTCCGGTCCGCGCGCCCCGTCACAGCGGGGTCTCGGCGCCCTCGCTACGGAGGCTGGCGAGAAATGCAGGCTGGGTGTAACGCTCCTGCACCTCGACGACGACGGCCGCCCGCCGCAGGAGGCACCGCCCGCGGCCCTGCCCACGCCGGCCCCCACCGACCCCGCCTACGTCCTCTACACCTCCGGCTCCACCGGCGAGCCCAAGGGGGTGGTGGTGCCCCACCGCGCCGTGCTGCGCCTGGTCTGCAACACCGACTTCGTGCGCCTCGACCCGGAGCAGGTGGTGCTGCACATGGCCCCGGCCACCTTCGACGCCGCCACCCTGGAGATCTGGGGACCGCTACTCACCGGCGGCCGGCTGGTACTGGCGCCGCCGGGGCGGGTCTCCGTCGCCGCCCTGGAGGCGCTGGTGCGCAGCCATGGGGTGACCACCCTGTGGCTCACCGCAGGGCTCTTCCACCTGGTGGTGGACGAGGCGCCGCAGCTCCTAGCGCCCCTGCACCAACTGTTGGCGGGGGGCGACGTGCTCTCCCCCGACCATGTCCGCCGCGCCCTCCAGGCGATCGGCGGCGGGGAGCGCGGCGTACTGGTCAACGGCTACGGCCCCACCGAGAACACCACCTTCACCTGCTGCCACGTGATGCCCGCCGGCAGCCGGCCCGCGGGCGCCATTCCCATCGGCCGCCCGATCGCCAACACCCGCGTGCGCATCGTCGACGGCCGTGGACGGCCGGTGCCGGTCGGCGTGGCGGGGGAGCTGCTGGCCGGCGGCGACGGCCTCGCCCTCGGCTACCTCAACCGTCCCGACCTTACCGCCGAGCGCTTCCTCCCCGACCCCCTGCGGCCGGGCGAGACCCTCTACCGCACCGGCGACCTGGCGCGCTGGCGCGCCGACGGCACCATCGAATTCCTCGGCCGCCGCGACAGCCAGGTGAAGGTGCGCGGCTTCCGCATCGAGCTGGAGGAGGTGGAGGGGGCGTTGCGTGGCTGCCCCGAGGTGCGCGACGCGGTGGCGCTGGTGCGCGGCGAGGGGGCCGGGGAGAAGAGTCTGATCGCCTTCGTCGTCGGGGAGCGCGAGGAGGGCACCGAGGCCGCGCGCTTCGTCGAGAGCTGGCGCGACCTCTACGAGCGGACCTATGCGCCCGCCTCCGTTGAGGGGCCGGACGCGGAGCCGCCGCTGCTCGACTTCACCGGCTGGAACAGCAGCTACAGCGGCGCGCCGATCCCCGAGGCGGAGATGGGCGAGTGGCGCGACGCCACCCTGGCGGCGCTGCGCGCCCTCGCTCCACGGCGGGTGTTGGAGGTGGGGTGCGGCACCGGCCTGCTGCTCTCCGGGCTGGCGCCCGACTGTGAAACCTATCTCGGCACCGACTACTCGCAGGGGGCGTTGGCGCGGGTCGAGCGTCTCAAGGGCCGTCTCCCCGGACTGGAGCGGGTGCGTCTGGAACAACGTCTGGCCGACGACTGGAGCGGGCTGCCCGGACCGGATGGAGAACCCGCCTTCGATACCGTGATCCTCAACTCGGTCTGCCAGTATTTCCCCGACCGCACCTACCTGGAGCGGGTCATCGACGGCGCCCTCGACGCCTTGCTGCCCGGCGGCAGCCTCTTCCTCGGCGATCTGCGCAGTCTTCCCCTGCTGCGCCCCTTCCACGCCTCGGTGGCCTTCGCCCGCGCTGAGGACGGCCACTCGGTGGAAGCGTGGCGCACCGCGGTGGAGAGCGGTGCCGCCCGGGAGGAGGAGCTGCTGGTGGCGCCGGCGCTCTTCACCGAGCTGGCCGCGCGGCGCGGCGACGTGACTGCCGTCGAGGTGCGGTCCAAGCGCGGCCACGCCGACAACGAGCTGACCCGCTTCCGCTACGACGTGGTGCTGCGCCGCGGCGGCGAGCCGGCGGAGCCGCTGGCGGTGGTGTGGGAACCGTGGCCAACGGAGGGGTTGGAGCGGCGCCTGGCGGAGGGGAGCGGTCCCGTCGCGCTGCGCGACGTGCCCAACGCCCGTCTCGCCGAGGAGCAGCAGCTGCTCGCCTGGCTCGACGGCGACGCCCCGGCGGCCACCGTCGGCGCCCTGCGCGGCCTCCTCGCCGAACGGGCGGCGGCCGGCGCTCCGCACCTGGAGGCGTTGCACGCCCTGGCGGAGCGCCACGGTCGCCAACTGGTGGCGGGTTGGCACCACGCCGACGAGGCGGGGGCACTCGACTTGGTGTTCCTGCCGCCGGGCATGGCGCCGCCGCCGCCCGGCGCGATTCCCTGGCCTCGGCGGGCGGCGGAGGGGCCCGCGGCCAACGCCCCGCTGCGCGGCGTGGCGCGGCGCCACCTGGCCGAGACCCTGCGCGCCCGGCTCGCCGAGCGGCTGCCCGCCTTCATGCTCCCCGACCGCATCGTGGCGGTCGACGCCATCCCCCTCACCGCCAACGGCAAGCCCGACCGCCGCGCCCTGCTCGACGGGCTCGACCGCGGCGGCGCGCGTGGCGGCGCGCCGCGCAGCGCCGACGAGCGGGCGGTGGCGGCCATCTGGAGCGAGCTGCTGGGGATCGGCGAGGTGGGCCGCGACGAGGACTTCTTCGCCCTGGGCGGCCACTCGCTGCTGGCTACGCGGGTGGTGGCACGCATCGCCGCGCAACTGGGTGCCGATATCACCCTTGCCGAACTCTTCGCCGCGCCCACCGTGGCGGCCCTCGCCGCGCGCATCGACGCCCGCGACGGCGCGCCCGGCGCCCCGCCGTCCGCCACCTTGCCGACTCTCACCCCCGATCCGCGGCATCGCCATGACCCGTTCCCCCTCACCGACATCCAGCACGCCTACTGGATGGGACGGCGGGGGGATTTCGAGCTGGGCAACGTCGCCGCCCACGTCTATCTGGAGATGAATATTGGGGAGATGGACGCAACGGATCTCGACCCGGCACGCCTGGAGACGACCTGGAACCGCCTGGTCGCGCGCCACCCGATGCTACGCGCGGTGGTGGGGGAAGATGGACGGCAGCGGGTGCTGGAGGCGGTCCCCGCCTATCGCATCGCGGTAACCGACCTGACGGCGGAGGAGGAGGGCGCACGCCGCGCCGCACTCACCGCGATGCGCGACGAACTCTCCCACCGCGTGGTCGCCGGCGATCAGTGGCCCCTGTTCGAGATCCGCGCCGTCCGACTCGACGCCGCCCAGCTGCGCCTCCTCTTCAGCATCGACGCCCTGATCGCCGACGCCTGGAGCCTCTCGCTGCTCTTCGCCGAGTGGCGCCGCCTCTACGATGCCCCCGATGCCGAACTGCCGCCGCTGGCCCTCACCTTCCGCGACTACGTGCTGGCCGAGGCGGCGCTACGCGACGGGCCGCTCTACGCCCGCGCCCGCGACTATTGGGTGGCGCGGGTGGCGGAGCTGCCCCCGGCGCCGCAGCTGCCCACCGTGGCGGAGGCGGCGCAGATCGCTGCGCCCCGTTTCCAGGGATGGGGCGGGCGTCTGGAGCCCGCGACGTGGGCCCGCTTCCAGCGCCGCGCCCGTGGCCGCGGCCTCACCCCCTCGGCGGCGCTGATGACCGCCTTCGCCGACGTGCTGGCGGCGTGGAGCGCGGCGCCACACTTCACCCTCAACCTGACCCTGTTCCAGCGCCTGCCGCTGCACCCGGAGGTGGAGCGGATCGTCGGCGACTTCACCTCGCTCAACCTGCTGGAGGTGGACGCCGCGGTGAGCGTGCGCTTCGCCGAGCGGGCACGGGCGCTGCAGGAGCGGTTGTGGTCCGACCTCGACCATCGCGCCTTCAGTGGCGTCGAGGTGATGCGCGAACTCTCCCGCGCCCGGGGCGCCACCGCCCGCATGCCGGTGGTCTTCACCTCCACCCTGCCGTTGGGGGAAGGGAACGGGGAGACGCGGGGGCGCTTCATCCCCTTCGGCGAACTCGCCTACAGCCTCACCCAGACCCCCCAGGTGTGGCTCGACGCCGGGGTGCGCGAGGAGGGAGGCGCCCTGCTGTTCGGTTGGAACGCGGTGGCGGAACTCTTCCCGGCGGGGTTGCTGGAGGCGATGTTCGGCGCCTATCGGGGGCTGCTGGAGCGGCTGGCGGAGGACGAGCGGGCGTGGAGCGAACCCTCGGCGCCGCTCACCCCGGAGGCGGATCGGGCGGTCGCGGCGGCGGCCAACGCTACCGCGGGGCTGTCGAGCGAGGCGACCCTGCCGGGGCTGGTGCTGGCCCGGGCGGCGCGCACCCCGGAGGCGACGGCGGTGATCGACGCCGAGCGGACGCTGACCTACGGTGAATTGGTCGAGCAGGCGGAACGGGTGGCCGGTGCCGTGCGCGCCGCCGGGATCGAGCCCGGCGAGCCGGTGGCGGTGAGTCTGGAGCGGGGCTGGGGCCAGGTGGTGGCGACCCTCGGCGTGATGCTCTCCGGGGCCGCCTACGTGCCGGTGGACTCCGGACTGCCGGAGGCGCGGCGCCGCCAGTTGCTGGGGCGCGCCGGGGTGCGGTTGGCCTTCTGCGAAGCCGGGGCGGAGGATGTGGCCTGGCCCAAAGGGATCACCCCGCTGAGCCTGCCGCGGGCGATCGAGCACGAGCCGCTTCCCGAGCCGGTCGAACTCTCCTCCGACGGTCTGGCCTACCTCATCTATACCTCCGGCTCCACCGGCGAGCCCAAGGGAGTGATGATCGCCCACCGCGCGGCGGTCAACACCCTGCTCGACGTCAACGCCCGCTTCGGCCTGGAGGTGCGAGACCGGGTTATCGCCCTTTCGGCGCTGAGCTTTGACCTCTCGGTCTACGACCTCTTCGGTACGCTGGCGGCCGGCGGTGCGGTGGTCACCGTGACCGAGGCGGCGGCGCGCGAGCCGCAGCGCTGGGTCGAGTTGCTGGCGGTCCACCGGGTCACCGTCTGGAACACCGTGCCGGCGCTGATGGAGCTGCTGGTGGACCACCTGGAGCGCCAGGGCGGGGCACCCCCCGCCGCGCTGCGCCTGGTGCTGCTGAGTGGCGACTGGATCCCCACCACCCTGCCCGGACGCATCCGCGCGCTGTGGCCGGCGGCGCGGGTGATCGGCCTCGGCGGCGCCACCGAGGGGGCCGTCTGGTCCATCTTCCACGAGATCGACGCCGTCGATCCCAGTTGGAGCAGCATCCCCTACGGTCGTCCCCTGACCAACCAAACCATCCATGTCCTTGGCCCCGATGGCGCGGAGCGCCCCTTGCACGTGCCGGGTGAGCTGTACATCGGCGGCGCCGGGGTGGCGCTGGGCTACTGGCGGGACGCCGAGCGCACCGCCGCCGCCTTCGTCAGCCGCGACGGCGAGCGGCTCTACCGCACCGGGGACCTGGGGCGGCGACTGGCCGACGGCAACATCGAGCTGCTCGGCCGGGTCGACTTCCAGGTGAAGATCAACGGCTACCGGGTGGAGTTGGGGGAGATCGAGGCGGCGCTGGAGGCGCACCCCGGGGTGTCGCGGGCGGCGGTGACCGCGGTGGGTCCGGCGCGGGGCGCGCGGCGGCTGGTGGGTCATGTGGTGGTGGCGGAGGCGGCGAGCGGCGCGCCGGTGGAGCGCGAGGCGGTGGACGAGGCGCTTGCGGAAGGGTGGTGGAACACCGCCCTGAGCGCCGGCCGTGCAGCAGAGGGTGCGCTGCCCGCCGACGAGCGCGAGGCGTTGGTCGTCGTCAGGGCGGAGATGGAGCGGCTGGCGACGGCCGCGCTGTGCCGGACGCTGTGGGAGTTGGGGCTGTTCCAGAGTGTAGGCGAGCGCCACGCGGCAGCGGGGATCGTGGCAACCCACGGATTGCAGGAGCGCTACACCAAGCTGGTGGGGCAGTGGCTGGCGGCACTCGCCGAGGAGGGGCTGTTGGTGCGCGACGGCGAGGGCTTCGTCGCCCCGGCGCCGCTGCCGGCGCTGTCGCTGGAGGAGCCGCGCGAGCGCGTGGCCGCGGCGCTGGCACGCTGGCCCGAGACGGCCCCGGCGCTGGACTACTTCGACCGCGCCCTGACGAGCCACCTGCCGTTGTTGCGCGGCGCGGCCGATCCCCTGGAACTGCTCTTCCCCGGCGGCGAGACCGAACGGGCGGACAGCCTCTATCACCTCAACCCCGCCTCTCGCTTCCAGAACGGTTTGGCGGCGGCGGCCCTCGCCGCCTTCGTCGCCGCGCGCCGGGGGACGGGAGAGGGGCCGCTACGCATCCTGGAGGTGGGCGCCGGCACGGGCGGCACCACCGCGAGCCTGCTGCCGGCGCTGCCGCGAGAGGGGGTCGAATACCACTACACCGACCTCTCCACCTTCTTCCTGGAGCGGGCGCGGGAATGTTTCGCGGCCTACCCCTATCTGAGCTTCGGACTGCTCGACGTGGATCGCGACCCGCTGCATCAGGGGTATGCGGCTCACGACTACCACGCGGTGGTCGCCTCCAACGTGCTCCACGACGCGCGCCACGTCGGCCGCTCCCTCGGTTATCTGCGCAACCTGCTCGCCCCGGGCGGGCAACTGCTGCTCCTGGAGGGGACCCACAACAGCCGCCTCAACATGACCACGGTGGGTTTCATCGAGGGCTTCAGCGCCTACGAGGATGAGCGCTTGGAGAGCAACCTGCCGCTTCTCTCAGCGATCTCCTGGGAGCGGGCGATGACGGGTGCGGGCTTCACCGCCACCGCGAGCCTCCCGTGCGGCGACGAGATCGGCCTCCACCTGATCCTCGGCCGCGCCCCCGACGGCGTGCTTCGTTTCACCCCGCAGCGTCTCGAAGCGCACCTGACGGCACGCCTGCCGGAGCACATGGTGCCGCCCCTGCTGCTCCCCTGGCAGGCCCTGCCGCTCACCGCCAACGGCAAGGTGGACCGCCAGACGTTGGCGGCGGAGGCGGAGGCGCTGGCCGGCAGCGCCGGCCGCAGCGGGGCCGCCGTCGCCCCGGCCACTGCCACCGAGCTGCGCATTCACGCCGCCTGGGCCAAGGTGCTCGGCCACGACCAGTTCGGCGTCGACGACGCCTTCTTCGCCGTGGGCGGCGACTCCCTGCTGGCGATGCAGGCGATCGCCGCCATCGACGAGGCTACCGGGGTGCGCCTGCCGGTTCGCGTGATGCTGGAGAGTGGCACCGTGGGCGAGCTGGCTGCGGTGATCGACACGCAGCTTGAGGAGAGCGATGAGATGCCGGACGGGGAATTCGAGGAGGGGGTGTTGTAGGTTGGCGCTACCGCGCCGACGCAAACGGAGGCAGCGGGGCGAAGGCCGCGATACCCTGTCAGAACGCCGCTGGCGTTGTTGAGCCGGTAGTGGAAGTCGTGCGGCCCCCGCCCCAGCCGTTCCATGTTGATGGGGCGGTTGCGATAGTTTCGCCTTCCCATTGAGTCGCCGCCACCAAGCGGCCCCAGCGCTCCATCACCGTGCGATCCTCCACCTCCGGCAACTCCATACAACCTTCAAGATCCGCCTCACCGGGCCAGTGAGGTGCTCCCGCTGGTGTTGCTTCGTAGGATGTACTACATTTCCGGCTGAGTCATTCGAGAAGGCCGCGGAACGCCATGGAACAGCAGATCACCCTCCGGGAAGCCAATCAGCACCTTTCACGCTACATCGATGCCGTGGAACGGGGCGACGAAGTGGTCATTACCAAGCGAGGCGTGCCGGTTGCCCGGCTGATGCCGATCCCCGCCGAGAAGAGCCTCTCTCCCGCCCAGGTCGAGGCCCGGGAGCGCTCCAGGGAGCGGATGAAGAACGGCTATCCCCTCGGCGGTACCAGGTTCGACCGCGACGCAGCCCATGAGCGCTGAGCGCTACAGCCTCGACACCAACCTCTTGGTCTATGCCATCGACCGTGACGCCGGTGGTCGTCACCTCCGTGCCGCCGAAATCGTCGATCAGGCCATCGACCACGATTGCCTACTGGCCCAACAGGTGTTGGCCGAGTTTTTCCACACCGTCACCCGAAAGGGAAAGATGCCCCTCGACGCGGCCGTCGCGCAGATCGAGGATTGGCAGCAGTTGTTCACCGTCATCACGCCGCGCGCGGACACCTTGAACCACGCCGTTACCGCGGTCACGGATCACGGACTCTCCTTCTGGGACGCCATGCTGTGGGCAACTCTGCGTCCCGCCGGGGTAACGGTGCTATTGAGCGAGGATTTCCAGAACGGCCGCTCCTTGGGAGGCGTGAGTTTCCTTAATCCGCTGACAGGCGACGAGAACGTCTGGTAAATATATGGGCTCAGGCAGTGATGGATCCGTCGGCCTGGAGGAGGTGGGTCGGAGAGCGAGGCCTGAACGGCTTGATGCAACGTTCAAGACCTGACCCCGCGCCTCGCTCAACGACGTTTTGACAGGGCTTGGGATGGCTGGGACAAACCGGCGTAAGTGGTTGAATTTGCATCATTCGTTGGTCGGCGATTTTCTACGCCGCCGGGAGAGGTTCGTGGTTTTGTAGGTTGGCGCTACCGCGCCGACGCAAGCGGAGGCCGCGGGGCGAAGGCCGCGATACCCCGTCAGCCGGCGATGGCGTCGCGACGTCACCTTACAGTCCTTGCCCGATTGGGAATTGAGCGAGCAACGGGTGTTTTGGATGTGGATGTCCAAAGCCCTATCAGAGTCGTTGCGCGAATTCCGCGGGGGTGAGGATCGGGTAGTCCTCGCGGAGGGCCAGCAGGTCGCTATCGCCGCTGACCAGTAGTTCGCCGCCGGCGATCAGGGCGGCCAGTACCGGCGTGTCGGCCTCGTCGTCGGGGACGGTCGCGGTGACTCCGTCGATTGCCACCATTTCGGCCTTGAAGTGGAGCAACAGCAGAAAATTGCTGATTTCTTCTTCTCCCCAGTCGAGCCGTTTGCGGATTTTTTGATAGGCGAGCACCCGGCCGATCTCCTCCAGCATCGGCTCACTGAGCACCAGATCGAAGGCGCCCGCCCGCCACGCCTTGACGATCCGGCCGGGGAGACTCGACGGCAGCATCAGGCCGGATATCAGCACATTGGTGTCGAGGACCACCCTCACCGGTCGCGGGCCGCCGCCAGCGCCTCGGCGATCTCCGCTTGGGCCTCCGTTTCGTCCACGCCGGAGTAGGCCGTCGCCAGTCGGTCGGTGAGTCGGTTGAACTCCCCCTCCATGGCGCGGATGCGCTGGAACATCTCTACGTTCACGAGCGCCGCCACCGGCTTGCCCCCCTTGGTGATGAGTACCGAGTCGTGGCGATACTGTACCTCGTTGAGCAGTTCGCCGAGGTTGTTACGAACGGTCATGGCGGGGGTTTCGCGGAGCATGGTGATTACCTCAATTGGGTTAATTGAGGGGATTGTAGTCGTTATAACGGCGTGGCGTCCCCACGGGGGTTCTAATCCCGATCGCTACAACGAGCTTCTTGACAGGCGAGGAACCCTATGTAGACTTTCGAGTGATCCTATGTAGAATTTCGGTGGAGGTGGATGAGATGGCAGGCAACGAACCCCGAATGACCCTTCAGACCCTCAAGTTGCTGCGGGTGCTGATGGTCAATCCGAATGAATATGTCGCCGGTCCCGATTTGCGCAAGGAGAGTAAGCTCTCTTCCGGCACCCTGTATCCGATCTTGATCCGCCTGGAGAAGGCGGGGTGGCTGGAGAGCCGCTGGGAAGATGTCGATCCCAGCGAAGCGGGGCGGCCCCGTAAGCGTTTTTACCGCGTTACTCGTACCGGGCTTCAATATGCGCGGTCCGCCCTGGACGACGCCGGTATGGTGGCGCCAAAAGGAATTCCGGTGAGAGCGTTCACGCAAATTGATGGCCCTTAATCCGCGTTATTTGATGGACGGTTAGAGCCTGGGAAGCGGCCCCCGGCGTTCATGCCTGAGGCTTGGGTAGTGCAGGCTACTCTCGGGCTTTTCCCCGGCGACCGTCGGCGGTCTCCCAGGGTTTTCGTTCCCGCGCTTGTTCGGCGCGCCGCAACTGGGCGAAGTAGCGATTTTCAAAGGCGGTGGTCAGTTCGTAGAGGAAATCCAGAATCTCGATGGTGGCCTGGTCGGAGAGCTCCTGATGAGCGCTATGGAGCCAGGGGGTGGGATGAACGGGAGAGGTTGGCGTCTTCATGCGCGTTTTCGCTCCTTGGTGGGGGTGGTGGCAAATACCTCGAGGTAGAGCTTCTCGTCGAGCACGGTGAGTTCCCGTTCGGCGGCAACGGTGAGCAGCTCGGCGGCCAGCGTGGTGAGTACGCGGAAGTTGCCGACGGCGTGATCGCACAGCGCGCGCATCAGTTCGGGGGTCATCAGGCGGGCGTTGCCGGCGCATTGAGTGAGGTGCTGGAGGCAGGCCATCAGTACCTCACGGTCGGCATACTCCATTGCCAGTCGGGTGCGGATGCGCGAGCCCAGCGGGAGCAGGTCGTCGTGACGTAGCTTGTGGAGCAGGCGGGCGTCGCCGGCGAGGATGACGCTGAGCAGGGAGCGGGAGTCGAACTCGGTACTGGTGAGCAGGCGCAGCTCGTTGAGCACCGCGGGGTGCATCTCCTGGGCCTCGTCGATCAACAGCACCGGCCGCAGCAGGGCCCCTTCGAGGTGGGCCGTCCAACGTTGGCGTAGCGCCTTGAAGCCGCCCCAGCGATTGTGGGGACGCAATTCGACGCCGAACAGGTCGCCCATCTCGCGGTAGAAGTCGGCGAGGTTGCTGCTGGGGTGGGCGATCAGTCGGCTACCCGATGCCGTTGGCCGCGCGGTCGGGTCCGGGCGTTGAATAAAGCGTCTATCCTGTCGATCCTATCCACTCTCCCCTCCGCGTAAGAATTACGGTTTCAACTGCTCGAACACGGATGCCACGATGAAAAAATACCTCCTGGTCCTACTGCTCACCGGCCTGAACGCTCAGGCCGAGACCTACTATATCGATGGGGCCACGGGCGATGACCTGCACGACGGGCTCTCTCCGAGCAGCCCGTGGGCGACGGTGCAGCGGGCCGCAGAGACCCTGGTGGCCGGTGATACCGCCTACATTCGCGGCGGGGTCTATCCGCTCTACCTGCACCCCTCCGTCCGTGAGCTGGCACCTCAAAACTCCGGCAACGCCGAGCAGGGCTACATCACCTTCGCCGCCTATGCTGACGAGACGCCGATCCTTGATGGGGGTAATCGCACACCGTCCGTTAACGGTCTGGTGAGTATTCGCGACAAGGAATACATCCGCATCTCCGGCCTGACCGTGCGCAATGTCGATGACGGTAACGAAGGGATCGGTATCTATGTTGAAAACGCCCGCCACATCGTGATCGACGGCAACCATGTTCACCACACCGACTCGTCGGGTATTCAGGTCTTTACCAAATCGGCCATGGCGGGGGCGCCCTGTGCCGATATCACCATCGATGGGAATGACGTGGAGGATACCAATCGTCGTGGTCCCAATGAGATGATCACCGTTTCGGGCGTCGACGGGTTCGAGGTGAGGAACAACCGGGTCCACAACCGTCAGGTGGGGAGTCACGGCGGTGAGGGAATCGACGTCAAGCAGGGTTCCAGGAACGGCTCCATTCACCACAACGAGGTTTGGGATCTCAACACGGACGCACCCGGCATCTATCTGGACGCCTGGGATCAGTTGACCGAGAACATCGATCTCTACGCCAACTGGGTTCACGACATCGACACCTTCGGCGTCTATATCGGCTCGGAGCGCGGTGGGGTCTTGCGCGATATTCGGATCTACAACAACGTCATCAATGACAACCGGCGGGGCGCGATCATGCTCGCCGATGAGTCGAGTTTCTCCGGTTCCGAGCCGCTGGAGGCGATCAGCATCTTCAACAACACCCTGGTCGCCAACAGCGTGGCGTTGGGGTGGTATGGCGCGATCACCGTTGAGAACCCCTATGTGGACGGTCTGGCGATTCGCAACAACATCGCCGTCGGTAACGGTGGCTATCAGATCTCCGACTACCCCGCCTCCACGCGCAACGTGGTGATCGACGGGAATCTGCTCGACGGTGATCTGGGTGACGACGATCAGGGGCGAATCGATTCCGGCCTTGACCTTTCGGGGAGCCCTCTCTTCACCGATGCCGCGAACGGGGACTTCAGTCCGCAAGCGGGTTCGGATGTGATTGATCGGGGCTCGAACGGGGCGATTCCCAATGATCGGTTCGACCAGGATGGCGATGGTGATACCGGCGAGAGCCTCCCTTACGATGCCGTTTATGCGTCGCGTATCGTCAACGGGCAGGTGGATATCGGTGCCCACGAGTGGGCGCCGGCTGCTGTGATCTCCAATCCGACCCCGACCCCGACTCCCACTCCGACTGCGGTTCCGGCCGAGATCCTGACCCCGGCTCCCACCCTTCTCTCCTTGGGGGCCCCCGCCAACGGTGCGGTGCTTTCGGCGGACGATACGCCGACATTCCGTTGGGAGGGGGCGGAGGATTCGCTCTTCCGGTTTCAGTTCGCGTGGCTGGTGGATGGGGTGCTGTCGGATATCTATACGATCCCGGCGAGCGGCTGGGGTGCCCTGACGGAGTTGAGGCCGGCGACGGATACGTGGCGGGCGTTCGCGCAGCGGATGGCGCGCGAGCAGGCGCGGGTCTATTGGCGGGTGGCGGAGCGGGCCGCGGACGGGAGCGAGGTTTACAGTGATATCCGCGGCTTCGTTGTCGGCCAATGACGCGACTGATCGGGCACTCGGGTTTTCGTTTAGGGCCCGCGAAAGAATAACTCCCTGTTTTGGGGCGTTGAGACGTCCCTCCGGCAAGGCGCGCAAAGGGGCGCATACTCGTTGTATGCAACCCTTTGCGCAACGCCGCCGGGGGGGCGCGGATCGGCGTCCCAAAACAGGGAGTTATTCTTTCGCGGGCCCTAAGGTCGGTTGCGGCCTCAACACGCTAATCTGCACCAGTCACCCATCGGGTTCATGGCTTCGGGCTCGTCCTTCCAAGGAGCGGGTCACTTCGTGCAGTTGCGGTAGTGGAAGTAATTGGCCCATCCGTGCAGCGCCCGGTTCACCTCCCCCGCCACGTGGGGCATCGGCACCGGTGTTCGCCGTCGGGCACAATCCCAGCCTCTCTACGGGCCAGGACAGCCACCATACAGCTACAGCCCTTCGATATGCCGGCGGGAAACAACCGCACGGCGTCGTCCATGCGCCCCACTTGCCAAATCATCAGGTGAGGGAGAAAATCGGATCAACTGATCCATGATGTGAGGCGCTACTCGTGATCCAAGCGGAACGCATTGCTGACGTAATGGGCGGCGCGGAGGTGTTCCAGCACGCCGTCGGTACCTTGGGCGAGCTGGCGCGAGAGGTGGAGCATGGCCTCCCCAAGCGCTCCGTGAGGGAGGTGGGGCGCCACCTGTTCAGCGGTGATCGGGAGATCACCCGCGAGTTCATCTATCGCCTCATTCCGGAGGCCAGCTACAAGCGGCGCAAGGAGCGACTGACGTCGGAGGAGAGCGCCCGGGTGGAGCGTATTGCGCGGGTTGTGGCCACAGCGGAGTTCGTCTGGGACGACGAGGCGGCGGCGCGCCGTTTCCTGCTCGGCGGGAATCCGATGCTCGAAGGGCGCACGCCCCTGGACGTGGCGATGTCGGAGATCGGCGCCCGGCGGGTGGAAGCGCTGCTCTGGGACATCTTCTACGGCCATCCGGCCTGATCGGCGCGATGCTCGCTTTTCGCGTCGCCGATCGTCGGCACCCCATTTTCGATGGCACGGGGGCCGCGTTACGCGGGGCGCGCTGGAACTCGCCGGGCCGCCCGGTCATCTACGCCAGCGATACCCTCGCCGGCGCGATGCTGGAGGTGCTTGCCCACCTCCATGCCGGCCCGCTGCCGAAAAACCACGCCTACATCCGTATCGGAATACCCGACGATCTCGCGTTCGAGACCGTGACGCCCGAGCAACTTCCGCAATGGCACGCGCCCGAAAGCCCGGCGGCGCGGCGTCGTGGAGACCTTTGGCTTGAACAGGGCGAGACTTGTCTGCTCCGCGTCCCCTCGGTAATCGTCCCCGAGGGGTTCAACATCCTGATCAATCCGCTTCACCCGAAATTTCCGACGATTCGCGCCTCTTCACCTCTTGCCTTGTCTTGGGATGAACGTCTGTTCGAAAGCGCATGACCGATGGTTCCACGGGGCCATCGTCGGAGAGGCCAAACGCGCCACCGCAACGCTCGATCGGAGCCCCCTTGCCGGATCGGTCCCTCCTCCTGGATAGTTCCAACAACGGACGACGGGGTCTTCATTCTTGTTCTTGTCAATGGTGGTACTGTGGGCGGGTTTGCGGCGTCGATCGATACGCAGCTTGGCGACGTGGTGGAGTCGGCGGATAAGGTGCAAGAGGTGGGGGTGTTGTGAGTGCGGTGAGCGAGCTGCTACAGGCGCTGCGTGATGCCGGGGTGCGCCTCTCCCTCGACGGTGGCGAGTTGCGCTACAAGGCGCCGCGCGGCGCCCTGACGCCGTTGCTGCGCGAGCGTCTGAAGGCCCACAAGGAGGAGGTGGTGCGGCTGCTCGCCCGGCCGGCGGAGGAGGGGACCCTGCCCGAGGCGCGGCCCGACCCGGCGCACCGCCACGACCCCTTCCCCCTCACCGATATCCAGCACGCCTACTGGGTGGGGCGCTCCTCCGAGATCGAGCTGGGCAACGTCGCCACCCACTCCTACCTGGAAGTGGACGCGTCTGACCTCGACTTGGCGCGTCTGGAGGCGGCCTGGAACCGTCTGGTGGTGCGCCACCCGATGATGCGCATGGTGATCCTCCCCGACGGCAGCCAGCGGGTGCTGGAGGAGGTTCCACTCTACCGCATCGCCGTCGAGGACCTTCGTGGATTGGAACCCGCGGAGCGGGCGGCGCGGCTGGCGGGGCGGGCGGCGGAGATGTCTCACCAGAAGCTCTCCAGCGAGGAGTGGCCGCTGTTCGAGATCCGCGCCTCGCGCACCGTAGGGACGGCGCTGCGGCTGCACATCAGTGTCGACTTCCTGATGGCCGACACCACCAGCCTGCAGATCATCTTCGACGAGTGGAACCGCCTCTATCGCGAGCCGGATGCGCCGCTGCCACCGTTGAACCTCACCTTCCGCGACTACGTCCTTGCCGAGCGCCGCTTGCGCGACCTGCCGGTCTACGCCGCGGCACGCGACTACTGGCTTGCGCGCGTCGACACCCTGCCGCCGGCCCCGCAGCTCCCCCTCGCCGTGGACCCGGCCACCCTCGCCGCGCCGCGCTTCGCCGGGCGCACCGCCTACCTGCCGGCGGCGCGTTGGAGCCGGCTGCGCGAGCGGGCGAAGGACCATGACGTCACCCCCTCGGCGGCGCTGATGACCGCCTTCGGCGACGTGCTGGCGGCGTGGAGTGAGGCGCCGCGCTTTGTTCTCAACCTCACCCTGTTCCAGCGCCTGCCGCTGCACCCGGAGGTGGAGCGGATCGTCGGCGACTTCACCTCGCTCAACCTGCTGGAGGTGGATGCCGCAGTGAGCGAGCGCTTCGCCGAACGGGCGCGGGCGCTGCAAAAGCGGCTATGGTCCGACCTCGAACATCGTGCCTTCAGCGGCGTCGAGGTGATGCGCGAACTCAACCGCCGCAGCGGCGGCGGCCCCGGCGCGCGGATGCCGGTGGTCTTCACCTCCGCCTTCGGCATCGGCGCGCAGGGGGGGGAGGAGACTCCGTTCTTCGGAACCCCGGGGGAGACGGTGAGCCAGACCCCCCAGGTGTGGATCGATCACCAGGCGAGTGAGCGGGACGGAGCGCTGAAGACCACCTGGGATGCGGTCGCCGACCTCTTCCCGGAGGGACTGCTGGACGCGATGTTCGGCGCCTATGGGGAACTGCTGGAGCGGCTGGCGGAGGACGAGCGGGCGTGGAGCGAGCCCTCGGTGCCGCTCACGCCCGAGGCGGATCGGGCGATCGCTGCGGCGGTCAACGTTACCGCCGGGCCGTTGAGTGATGCGACCCTGCCGGGGCTGGTGCTGGCGCAGGCGGCGCGCACCCCGGAGGCGACGGCGGTGATCGACCCTGAGAGGACGCTGACCTACGGCGAGCTGGTGGAGCTGGCCGGGCGGGTGGCCGGCGCGGTGCGTGCCGCCGGAATCGAGCCCGGCGAGCCGGTGGCGGTGAGCCTGGAGCGGGGCTGGGGTCAGGTGGTGGCGACCCTCGGGGTGATGCTCGCCGGGGCCTCCTATGTGCCGGTGGACCCCGGACTGCCCGAGGCGCGGCGCCACCAGTTGCTGGCGCGCGCCGGGGCACGGCTGGTCCTTTGTGAAGCCGGGGCGGAGGGTGCGGTCTGGCCCGAGGGGATCGTCCCCCTGAGTTTCCCGCAGGCGCTCGCAAGCGAGTCCCTCGCCGGGCCTGTCGATATCGACCCGGACGGCCTTGCCTACCTCATCTACACCTCCGGCTCCACCGGCGAGCCCAAGGGGGTGATGATCGCCCACCGCGCGGCGGTCAACACCCTGCTCGACGTCAACGCCCGCTTCGGCCTGGGGGCGGAGGATCGCGTCATCGCCCTCTCGGCCTTGAGCTTCGACCTCTCGGTCTACGACCTCTTCGCCACTTTGGCCGCAGGCGGTGCGGTGGTCACCGTGCCGGAGGCGGCGGCGCGTGAGCCGCAACGCTGGGTCGAGTTGCTGGTGGCCCACCGGGTCACCGTCTGGAATACGGTGCCGGCGCTGATGGAGCTGCTGGTCGACCACCTGGAGCGGCAGGGCTGTTCGCTCCCCACCGCGCTGCGCCTGGTGTTGCTGAGCGGCGATTGGATTCCCACCACCCTGCCCGGACGCATCCGCGCCCTGTGGCCGGCGGCGCGGGTGATCGGCCTCGGCGGTGCCACCGAAGGGGCCGTCTGGTCCATCTTCCACGAGATCGACGCCGTCGATCCGGGTTGGAGCAGCATCCCCTACGGCCGTCCCCTGACCAACCAAACCATCCACATCCTCGACGCCGCCGGCACGGAGCGCCCGCTGCACGTGCCGGGCGAGCTGTACATCGGCGGTGCCGGCGTGGCCATAGGCTACTGGCGGGATGCCGAGCGCACCGCCGCCGCCTTCATCGACCGCGACGGCGAGCGGCTCTACCGCACCGGCGACCTGGGGCGGCGGTTGGCCGATGGCACCATCGAGCTGCTCGGTCGGGTCGACTTCCAGGTAAAAATCAATGGCTACCGGGTGGAACTGGGAGAGATCGAGGAGGAGCTGGAGTCGCACCCCGGGGTGTCGCGGGCGGCGGTGACCGCGGTGGGTCCGGCGCGGGGTGCGCGGCGGCTGGTGGGTCATGTGGTGGTGGCGGAGGCGGCGAGCGGCGCGCCGGTGGAGCGTGAGGCGGTGGATGAGGCACTCGCGGAAGGGTGGTGGAACGCCGCCCTGAGCTCGGGCCGCGCGGCGGAGGGGGCGCTGCCGGTCGACGAGCGCGAGGCGCTGGTCGCGGTCAGGGCCGAGATGGAGCGGCTGGCGACGGCGGCGCTGTGCCGCACGCTGCGGGCGCTGGGGCTGTTCCAGCGTGTGGGCGAGCGCCACACGGCGGCGGGGATCGTGGCGACCCACGGGTTGCAGGAGCGCTACACCAAGCTGGTGGGACAGTGGCTGGAGGCGCTCGCGGAGGAGGGGCTGCTGGTGCGCGAGGGCGAGGGGTTCGCGGCCCCGGCGGCGCTGCCGGACCTCTCCTTGGGTGAGCCCCGCGAACGGGTGGCCGCGGCGCTGCAACGCTGGCCGGAGTCAGCCCCCGCCATCGACTACTTCGAGCGTGCCCTGGAGAGCCACCTGGCGCTACTGCGCGGCACGGCCGATCCCCTGGAACTGCTCTTCCCCGGCGGCGAGACCGAGCGGGCGCTCGGCATCTATCAGCTCAACGCCGTGGCGGAGTTCCAGAACCGGATCGCCGCCGAGACCCTCGCCGCCTTCGTCGCGGCACGCCAAAGCGAAGGGGGCGGACCGCTGCGCATCCTCGAGGTAGGCGCCGGCACCGGCGGGACCACCGCGACCCTGCTGCCGGCGCTGCCCATGGAGGGGGTCGAATACCACTACACCGACCTCTCCACCTTCTTCCTGGAGCGGGCGCGGGCGCGTTTTGCCGCCTACCCCTACCTGACCTTCGGCCTGCTCGACGTGGACCGCGATCCGCTCCACCAGGGCTACGCGGCCCACGGCTACCACGCGGTGATCGCCTCCAACGTGCTCCACGACGCGCGCCACATCGGCCGCTCCCTCGGCCACCTGCGCCGCCTGCTCGCCCCCGGCGGGCTCGCCCTGGTACTGGAGAGCACCCGCAACAGCCGCCTGCAGATGGCCACCGTCGGCTTCATCGAGGGCTTCAGCGCCTATGAGGACGAGCGCCTGGAAACCAACCTGCCGCTGCTGCCGGCCGCCGCCTGGGAGCGGCTGCTCAACGCCTCCGGCTTCACCGCCTGTACCTCGCTGCCATCGCAGGAGAGCTCCGCCGCAGCCCTCGACATCCACGTCATCGCCGCCCGTGCCCCCGCCACCGTCCACCGCTTCGCCCCGGAGCGGCTGCGCGACCACCTCTCCGCGCGCCTGCCGGCGCACATGGTGCCGGGCGTGATCCACGCCTGGGAGCGCCTGCCCCTCACCGCCAACGGCAAGCTCGACCGCCACGCCCTCGACGCCGTGGCCGAGGGGGGTGTCGAGCTGGGGGAGGGCGCGGCGACGCCGCCGCGCACCCCGCTGGAGGGGGAGATCCTCGCCCTGTGGGAGGAGGTGCTCGGCCGCCGGCCGGGGGAGGGCGCGATCGGGGTCGACCGCTCCTTCTTTGCGGTGGGCGGGGACTCGCTGCTCGCCACCATGCTGGTGTCGCGCCTCAATACGGATCTCGGTGTGGAGCTGAACCTGCGCACCCTGTTCGAGGCGCTGACGGTGGCGGAGCAGGCCGAGCGGGTGGAGAACCTGCGCTGGAGCCGTGCGGCAGCAGACGCGCCGGCCGGCGAGGGGCCGGAGGGGGCGGAGGAGGGACTGGAGACGTTGGAGCTGTGATCCCCGAACGCGTGCCTGAGCGCCCCACCGGGGCCGACCCGCTCGACGCCCTGCTGAGCGAACTCCGTCGCCGCGGCGTCACCCTGCACGCCGTGGCTCAAGCGGAGCCCGAATACGGGGTCGATCAGCGGGTCGGTTGATGAGCGGCGCGCGAGGGGTCCTCATCGGTCGCGGTTAGCCGTCATCCGGAATTTTCCCTAACCGGTCGGATTTCCTATCCATACGGAGCGGTGGTTGAGTTGACGTCCTGATTGCAGGACGGGAAAATCGAGCCGGGATCCAGGGAAGAACAAAAAGGATGATGGATATGGCTATGGTTCGGGAGCCTGGGGTACCAGGCGCGGCGTCTGATGCTTCGCAATCGCAAGGCAAACCCCTACCTCCGGGGGAATGGACCGTCCCGCTGTCGGAAACCGGTTCACTTTGGAACGCCCTCGTCACCCTCGAAAACACCGCCTATGTGCTGTCGAACGGGACCGTGTCGGCGGTCTCGCTGCAGACCCGAACGGTGGTGGGCACCTTCACCCCCACGGTGGCGGCAGGCATGCCGGCGACGGTTAATGCCGGCGCCTCGTTGCAGGCGTTGCCCAACGGTTCAGCGCTGATCTATGCGGTGGCCCTGCCGGCCAATCCCTACAACAGCGAAGCCACCATTACCGTGTTTTCGCTCGACTCCGCCACCATGAAGGCCAACTGGCAAGTTGCTCTGTGGTCGATTCCCACGATCACCTACCAGGACGCCTATTCCGTCGCCATGGTCCCACTGGTCTGTCGCGACGAGGTGATCTATGTGGGGGCACCGCAGAGCGTGACTCTGCTCGATCCGGCCACCGGCTCCGTGCTGTCCCAGGGCGGCAGCCTGGCCAGCGGCCCCAAGGTTCAGCCCTACACCGCCATGGCCCTGGCCCCAAACGGCGAGGCGCTGTGCCTTGTCAGTCAGGATTCCGTGCAGGTGTTCCCGTGCGTGAGCAGCGGCGGCACGCCGGCGCTGGAGTCCCCCGACTCCTTCACCCTCACCCCGGTCACCCCGCCCTCGACCAACGCGCCATTCTCCTGCTGTCCCTCGGTGGTGGCCGGCGTCAATGGCTTCTACGTGGGCTATGCCTCGCAGCTTACCCTGGTGGCCTCGATGCCCCAGATAAGGTTCAAACGCTTTCATTGGAATAAACGCCGGAACTGCTGGAGTCCGAAATGGTCTCAGCCGCTCCTCCGGCCCGCAGGCCAGCCCGGGCGTCCGATCCAACTGGCCCTCAGCCGCAACGGCAGCACCCTGTACGGCTATAGTGTCGGTACCGCCTATGGCTTCGATCCCATCCAAGGAAAGCTGTCGTGGTCGGTCGGCGTGCCGTCGGACGCCTACGGCGCCGCGCCCTACGCCGCACCGGATGGCTGCTGCATTGCTGCGGCGCTCGGTCCGACCTGCCAGCTCACCTACATCCCTGACGCGCACAGCGAAACCGCTATCCGCACCAGCGTCGCGTCCTACAACAGCACGCTCGGGCTGCCCGCCCTGGCCTGGGCCGGTAACGGCGATGCCACACTGCTGGTGGCCGGGGGCACCGGCTTGTTCGGACTCCCCGCCGCCGCGGTGCGAACCCTGCCCTTCTCCCCACCCCGTATCTCGGGGGCCCCGCCACCGTCGTGGGCCCCCACCGTCGCGACCACGCCGCCGGGGCCGTGGATGAGCAAGATGGCCGGCCTGATCGGGTCCATTCCGCTGTGCCAGTTGTCGATTCCGGGCACCCACGATTCGGGCACCTTCATGATCACCTCGTCCTCGGCCACCGGGTTGGACGCGGACGACGGGCCGGGCACGACCGCCGCCAACCGTGCCAAGTCCGTCGTCGCGCCCTGGGCCAAGGCTCAGGGCCAAGACTTCTGCGGCCAGTTGAGCAGCGGCATCCGCTACCTGGACCTGCGGCTGCAGCGCGATGATTACGGCGGCTACCAACTCACCCACACCCTGGTGTCCACCTCCCTGGAGACCCTGTTCTCGCAGGTGGAGGGGTTCTACAGTACCCCCGGCTATGCCAACGAGATCCTAATCCTGGATTTCCAGCACTTCTACGGCTTCTGCGAGAAGGTCATCTACGAGCTGGCGGCCAAGATCCGCGACCGCGACCTGCTTTCGGCGCAGGGCAAAAAGGATCTTGATGAAGAGCTGAAGAAACGCGATCTGAACGAACAGAAAATCCAGGAGATGATTGCCACCGGCCGCGCCAGAATGGAAGCACTGGTGGAGACCATCGCCCTCCGTCTGGGCGGCCTGCAGATCCCCGAGGCGCCCATTGGCGAGCCGATACCGGCCATTTCCGGGCCGCCGCCCGGCACCACCGGCCACCTGATCAACGCCTCGGCCGGCCTGGGGGTCACCCCCAACGCCATCTGGAATACCACGGGTCGCCTAATTGTCCTTTGGGGCGACGACGACAATACCGACTACAGCCGGCATCCCTATCTGTGGCCGCGCCACTCGATGTTGACCTCCATGTGGCCGAACACCTCCAACATGGATGTTCTATACGACCGCCTCAATACCGAAGTCCACACCAGCCACGATACCTTCTGGGTGGTGCAGGGGCTGTTCACCCCCGACGGTGGCGACATCGCCAAGGATATCGCCGATAGCGCCGCCACCTACGTTGCCATCGGCGGCTGGCTGATCCCCGGGATCGGTCCGCTGGTGGGCGGCGTGACCTCCATCTACAAGATCTACGAGTACGCCAAGGGAGATCACCCCTACTCGTCGTTGGAGGACATGGCCAAGGACGTTAATCCCAAGGTAGATGAATGGCTGCTGGGCCCCTGGCGTGGGTTGGGCATCAATATCGTGATCGTCGACTGGAGTAACATCACCCGGTTCGCCCAGACGGTGATCGCCCTCAACCAGCGCTTCGGGAGCTACTCCGGGACGGGGTCGTAGGAGCGCCATAGACCCGGATGCCACCATCCGGATCGCCATCCTTTCAGCATCCCTGCCAAATCGGATACCGGAATCTTCGGCGGCACCATGACCAGCAAATGAGTCGTTCAACTGGCAGAGCCGTTGAACTTTGGTCACGTCCTCAGGGCGTGGTTTTCTACGTTCTCAATAAATGACCCCAAATGGTGCCGCGTCGCGGCCCGTCTTCAGATGGCATCAGCGCCCGACTGGTCCGCCGATTGTTCCCCGGGGATCGGGGGGAGTGGCAATTGGCGTCCGGTAAAGGGATGATCGGTTTATGCGCGTCACCTTGGTCAAGCCGAGCATATCCGGTACCCGGACGATCCTCGCCCTGTGGAAAGAGGTGGAGAACCCGCGCGGGAGCCGTGCCGCCGCCGAAGCGCCGGCCGGCGAGGGGCCGGAGGGAGCGGGAGCGGAGGCAGGACTGGAGACGTTGGAGCGGTGATCCCCGAGCGCGTGCCCGAGCGCCCCACCGGGGGCGCCCCGCTCCACGCCCTGCTGAGCGAGCTCCGCCGCCGCGGCGCCACCCTGCGCGCCGAGGGCGACCACCTGCAGATCAGCGCCCCGCCCGGCGCCCTCGACGACGCCCTCAAGGCGCGCCTCAAGGCGCACAAGGCGGCGATCCTCGCCTTCCTCTCCGGCGGCGCGGGGGAGGGTGGTCTGCCACCCCTCACCCGTCACCCCGGCCCCGGCGACGACGCGCCCCTCGCCTACGCCCAGCGCCGCCTGTGGTTCCTCGATCGCCTCACCGGCGGCGCCAACCCCTTCTACAACATCCCCGCCGCCCTCGACCTGCATGGCCCCCTGGACCGCGACGCCCTACGCCGCGCCCTGCACGCCCTGGGCGAGCGCCACCCGCAGCTCCTCGCCCGCTTCGTCGAGGTGGCGGAGAAGCCCCGCCTGCGCATCCCCGCGGGGAGCCGCATCGAGCTGGCCGAGGAGACGGTGGCCGACGAGGACGCGGCACAGCGCCGCTGCGAGGAGGAGGCGCGGCGCCCCTTCGACCTGGCCGCCGAGGCGCCGATGCGGGCGCGGCTGATTCGTTTGAAGGAGGAACACCACCACATCCTCTTCCTCAACACCCACCACATCGTCTCCGACGGCTGGTCCATGGCGCTGCTGGTGCGCGACCTCTCCGCCCTCTACAACGCCTTCGCCGCAGGCGCGCCCGATCCCCTGCCGCCGCTGCCGGTGGCCTACACCGACTTCTCCCGCTGGCAGCGGGGCTGGCTGAGCGGCGAGCGGCTGGAGCGGGAGATCGCCTACTGGGAGGAGGCGCTGGCGGGGGCGCCGCCGGTGCTCGACCTGCCCGCCGACCGGCCGCGGCCCAAGGAGTCGAGCCACCGCGGCGGTACCGTGGCGGTGCGCCTGCCGGCCGCCACCGGCCGGCGCCTGCACCGCTTCGCCGAGGCCCACGGCGCCACCCCCTTCATGGTGCTGCTGGCGCTCTTTCAGCTCCTCCTTTTCCGCCTCACCGGCCGGCGCGACCTGCTGGTGGGGAGCCCGGTGGCCAACCGCCGGGTGGCCGAGCTGGAGGGGCTGGTCGGCCTCTTCGCCAACACCCTGGCGCTGCGCGGCCGGATCGACCCGGAGGAGGGCTTCGCCGAGCTGCTGGCGCGGGTGCGCGGCACCACCCTGGGGGCCCAGGAGCACCAGGACCTCCCCTTCGAGATGCTGGTGGAGCGCCTCAACCCGCAACGCAGCCTTGACCGCATGCCGCTGGTGCAGGTCGCCTTCGCCCTGCAGAACGCGCCGCAGCGCGATTTCGACCTGCGCGGCCTGGCGGTGAACCCGCGGTCGCTGGAGTACGGGGCGGTGCGCTTCGATCTGGAGGTCCACCTCTGGGAGCGGGCCGGCGAGCCGATCCAGGGCTCCTGGATCTACGCCACCGACCTCTTCGAGCGGGCCAGCGTCGAGCGCTGGGCGCGCCACTTCGAGCGGTTGCTGGAGGCGGCCCTGGCGGACCCGTTACGGCCGGTGGGGGAGCTGCCGCTGATCACCGCGGCCGAGCGCGAGGCGCTGCTGCGACCGCCGCTGCTGGGCGCGAATGAGCCGCTGCCCTGGCCAAACCTCACCGCCGCCTTCGCCGCCACAGCCGCGGCCCACCCCGACGCCGAGGCGGTGGCCTGCGGCGACCAGCGGCTCACCTACCGCGAACTGGAGCAGCGCGCCCGCACCCTGGCGGTGCACCTGCGCGCCGCGGGGGTGGACCTCGGCACCCCGGTGGCGGTGGCGCTGGAACGCGGCGTGCAGTGGCCGGTGGCGATCCTCGGGGTGCTGATGGCGGGGGGCTGCTACGTCCCGGTCGATCCCGACTACCCGGCGGAGCGGCGCGCCTTCATCGTCGCCGACAGCGGCGCCCCGCTGGCGCTGGTGGAGGCCGCCACCGAGGCGGCGATGGCGGAGAGCGCGCCGCGCCTGCTGCGGGTGGACGGGGCGTCGGGTGAGCCGCCTGGCAGCCTGCCGAGCGATGGGGAATCGCCCCCCGTAGGTTGGGTTGAGCGCAGCGAAGCCCAACAGGCCTGCACGAGAACCGCGGCGCACGGCGTCCTGCGGCGGCGTGTTGGGCTTCGCTACCGCTCAACCCAACCTACGGGCTCTTCCCGCAGCCCGTCGGACGGCCAAGCCCGACCGGCTGCCAGTGACCCATGGACCCCGCCGGCCCTCACCCCGTCGCACCCCGCCTACGTGATCTACACCTCCGGCACCAGCGGCCGCCCCAAGGGAGTGACGGTCAGCCACGGCAACGTGCTGCGCCTCTTCCAGGGCTGCGCCGAGCGCTTCGACTTCCGCGCCGACGACGTCTGGTCGCTGTTCCACTCCTTCGCCTTCGACTTCTCGGTGTGGGAGCTGTGGGGGGCGTTGCTGCACGGCGCGCGGGTGGTGGTGGTCCCCCACTGGCAGGCGCGCTCGCCGGAGGATCTCCTCGACCTGCTGGCCGACGAGGGGGTGAGCGTGCTCAGCCAGACCCCCACCGCCTTCCGCCACCTGATGCACGCCGAGTCCGGGCTAGGCGCACGACGGCTGGAGCGGCTGCGCACGGTGGTCTTCGGCGGCGAGGCGCTGCTCCCCGCCGCGCTGGCTCCGTGGGTGGCGCGCTACGGGCTGGAGCGGCCGGCGCTGATCAATATGTACGGGATCACCGAGACCACCGTCCACGTCATCTATCACCGGATCACCGCGGCGGACCTGGAGGGGGCGGGCAGCCCCATCGGCACGCCGCTGCCGCACCTCGCGGTGGCGCTGCTCGACCCCCGCGGCAACCCGGTGCCCGACGGGGTGGCGGGCGAGCTGGTGGTGTGGGGCGGCGGCGTCGCGGCGGGCTACCGCAACCGCCCGGAACTCACCGCCGAGCGCTTCGTCGCCGCGCCGCAGGGGCAGCAGGGACGCGCCTACCGCTCCGGCGACCTGGCGCGACGGCGCGCCGACGGGGTGCTGGAGTACCTGGGTCGCGGCGACGACCAGGTGAACCTGCGCGGCTTCCGCATCGAGCCGGGCGAGGTGGAGGCGGCGCTGTGCGCCGACCCGCGGGTGGCGAGCGCCGCGGTGGTGGTGCGCGAGGTGGCCGACGGCGAGGCGCAGCTGGTGGCCTACGCGGTGCCCGCCGCCGAGGGGGCCGCGCCGCTGCGCCGCCTGCTCGCCGACCCGCCGCCGTTCGGCGCGGAAACCGGCGAGGCGGTGATCGAGCTGCCCGACGGGCTGGCGGTCTACGGCGTCAACCACGGCGAGACCGCCTTCGTCCACGCCGAGATCTTCGAGCGCGGGGTCTACCGGGCGGCCGGCGTCGTGCTGCCCGACGGCGCGCGGGTGGTGGACGCCGGGGCCAACATCGGGCTGTTCAGCCTCAGCGTCGCCCGCCAGTGCCGCGACGCCCGCATCTGGGCCTTCGAGCCGATCCCGTCGGTGCGCGCCCGCCTCGCCGCCAACCTTGCCATCCACGGGATCGAGGCGCGGATCTTCGAACAGGCGCTCTCCGACCACGCCGGCCGCGCCCGCTTCACCTTCTACCCCGGCAACTCCCTCCAATCGGGCTGCCACGCCACCGCGGAGGCCGATCGCGCGCTGATCGCCGAGACCCTGCGCCGACGCGGCCACGAGGGGGCGGCCAGCGAGTCGCTGCTCGACCGGCTGATGGAGAGCGAGGAGATCGACTGCCCGTTGGTGCGCCTCTCGGAGGTGATCCGTGCGGAGGGAATAGAGCGGATCGACCTGCTCAAGGTCGACGTCGAACGCAGCGAGGCGGAGGTGCTCGACGGCATCGACCCCGAGCACTGGCCGCACATCGCCCAACTGCTGGTGGAGGTGCACGACAGCGACGGGCGGCTCGCCGCCATCACCGCGCGCCTGTCGGGGGAGGGGTACCGCGTAGAGGTGACCCAGGACCCGGAGCTGGCCGGCACCGAACTCTACAGCGTCGCCGCCCGCCGCCCCGGCTACGCACCGCAACCCGGGGTCGCCGCCGCCGACCAGTGGAGCGCGCCGGGTCGCTGGGCGGCGGCGGTGCGCGCGGCGCTGGCCGAGCGGCTGCCGGCGCACATGGTGCCCGCCGCGGTGGTCCCCCTCGGGCGGCTGCCGCTGACCGCCAACGGCAAGCTCGACCGCGACGCCCTGCCGGCGCCGCGCCGCACCCGCGCGAGCGTCGAGGAGCTCACCGCCGAGCCGGCCGCGACGGCGCGCGAGCGGCTGATCGCCGCGGTGTGGGCCGAACTGCTCGACCTCCCCGCGGTGGGGCGCCACGACAACTTCTTCGCCCTCGGCGGGGACTCGATCCTCGCCATCCTCTCGGTCTCCCGCCTGGGGCGGGTGGGGGTGGCGGTGAGCACCCGTGAGATCTTCCTCCACCAGAGCGTGGCGGAGCTGGCCGCCGCGGTCGGCCCGGAGCGCAGCGTGCTGGCCGAGCAGGGGGTGGTGCGCGGGCCGGTGCCCGCCACCCCGATCCAGCGCTGGTTCCTCGAGCAGCCGCTGCCGCGGCGCCACCACTTCAACCAGGCGATGCGCTTCACCGCCGCCGCGCCGGTCGACGCCGAGCGGCTGGCCCGCGCCCTGGGGCTGCTGGTGGCGCACCACGACGCGCTGCGCCTCCATCTTCCCGACAGCGGCAAAGAGGAACTGGTGGTGATGCCGCCGGAGGAGACCCCGGCGGTGCCCGTGGAGCGGGTCACGGCCGACGCCGAGGGGGCGCTGCTGCGGGCGCAGGGGAGCTTCGACCTGGCGCGCCCGCCGCTGCTGCGCGCGCTGCTCATCGAGGCGCCGGATATGCCCACCCAACTGGTGCTGATCGCCCACCACCTGGTGATCGACACCGTCTCCTGGTGGGTGATCACCGACGACCTGAACGCCCTGCTCAACGCCCTCGCCGCCGGCCGCGAACCGGTGCTGCCGCCGAAGAGCAGCGGCGCGCACCAGTGGGCGGCGCGCCTCGCCGAAGAGGCGGGGGGCGACGCCCTGGCCGCCGACCGCGCCTACTGGGCGGCGCTCGCCGTGGCCCCCGCGCCCGCGCCGCTGCCGTGGGACGGCGCGGACCCCACGCGGGCCGCGACCGCCGCCGACGTCGAGCGGGTCACCCTGATCCTGAGCCCGGAGCAGAGCCGGGCGCTGAGCGAGGGGGTGGCGCCCGCCTGGGAGGTGAACCTCGGCGAACTGCTCGCCGCCGTGCTCGGCTGCGTGCTCGGCGAGTGGAGCGGGGCGCGCGAGGTGTGGCTCGACCTGGAGGGGCACGGCCGCCCCGAGCTGTTCGACGACCTGCGCCTGGAGCGCACCGTCGGCTGGTTCACCGCCCTCTATCCGGTGCGCCTCACCCTGACCGGCAGTGCGGGCGCAGAGGCCGTGCGCGCCCTCTGCGGGCAACTGCGGGCGGTACCCAACGGCGGCATCGGCTACGGCGTGCGCCGCTACCTGGCGGGCGACCCATCGGCACCCGCCGCCGCGGTGCGCTTCAACTACCTGGGCCAGGTGAGCGGCATGGCAGGTGGCGACGGCCCCCTCCAGCCGACCCCCGAGCCGGTGCCGGGCTGCCATGCCCCCGACGCGCCCCTGAGCCACCCCTTCGACGTCCTGGCCGCCACCGCCGGCCGCCACCTGCGGGTGGAGTGGGTGTTCGCGACGAGCCACCTGCGGCGCGCCACCGTCGAGGCCCTATCCGCGCGCTTCCATGCCCTGCTGGAGGCGCTGGCGGAGGGGCGTCACTTCCCGCTGGCCGATCTGAGTGGTGATCAGCTGGATGCGCTTGGTGCCCTCCTGGCGGTCGCCGATGAGACGGCGGACGATCCGTTTGCCGATTTCATGACAGAAGCCCAAGGCCCGGTGTGAGACAGATTCTTGTGCCCATATTCCTTCGGACGGGTACCGAGCACGTTGGTCATGATCATGCCGCGAAAGGGGAGGGAGCCGCCATTCGGCTTATTGAACGAAGCACCGAACATCAAGCGTGAGGGGCGCTGGTCTGACCAAGCTGAACGAAACCACTCACGCTGAATTACCACCTTGCTTCAAGAAGGCGCCGCGCTTTACCCCGCGTCCATCTCTACGCACTTGTTGACTTTTTCTTGTCTTCTTTGGGCGTATTGCAGACATCGCCAAGGCAGGCTTCTGATCTTTGAAATGCAACAATGGCAGATCCTCGCATGATGTGAGGTGGCAACTGAGTCATGGACCTAATTGTCTAATCACTTTCTCTATTGCCCTTCGCAACGTTGTAGACCGTTGTCCGTGAGCAGCCGGTCAGCTTGGCAGTAAGTATGACATTGGAAACTACGTTAAGAATGCGCATGATCAGGGCGTCGCGATCAATACCGTGACCGAATGGACTTCCTTCATGGTGGTTGAAAACATGATTGACGAGTACGGATGCTGTCTCTTCGGCATTGATCGGACCATCATTACTTGAGTTGTGTAACGCGATATTCTCGATTGCGTCACATAGCTCTCGTAGATTGCCTTTCCATAGGCATTCCGCAAGAAGAGATAACGCATCTTCGTCGAAAGTTTTAGCGGGAGATTCTGGGGAATCGCGCAAGCTGATTTCGGCAAGAAAGTGAGTGCTCAGCTTTTTGATTCCTTTCCTGTTTTCTCTTATCGGAGGCAAATAGATGCGCCAGCGGCAAAGTCGACTATATAACTTAGGCAAGAAGAGATCCCGTTCTATCATCGCGGGTAGTGATTTAGTCGTCGTGGCGATTAGGCGGAAATTGGCTTGGCGCAATTTGGTGGGTTCACCCATCCGATAGTAGGTGCCGTCATCCAACGCCCGCAATAGTTTTGATTGCACTTCCTTAGGAAGATAATCTATGTCATCCAGGATTAATGTTCCACCGTTTGCTTCATCAAGAATTC
>NZ_BAAHXB010000007.1:0-96386 GCF_054657215.1 Endothiovibrio diazotrophicus | reverse complement strand
CAAGGCGCGCAAAGGGGCGCATACTCGTTGTATGCAACCCTTTGCGCAACGCCGCTGGGCGGAGTGGCTCGGCGTTCCAAAACAGGAAGTTATTCTTTCGCGGGCCCTTAGGCCGCGATGGCGCTCTGTCCGCCAACCTCCGCGAGCCGCGAAAGGGAAAGCACTTCGAATCATCGCGGCCTAAGGGCCGCTCCTACAAGTGGAACGGATTCCACGGCGCGAAAGAAAGACAACCCCGTTTAGATGGATGTCACCCCGAGCCAGCGCCGTCGGAAAGGTTCGGTGGGTTACGGCGCGCCCGAATGTCGAAGTCAAACGGCGCGCTCATCTCGACGCGCGCCTAACCCACCCTACGCTCGATCAAGCGCCGGATGAAGACGCCTGACAATGAATCCACACAGGAACGCAAACAACCCATTTGCGTCTATTTGCGTTCATTTGTGGACTCGAATTTCCATAACAGACGGGCCCCGCCCGGAGGCGGGGCCCGCTCCCCGGCCGGTCCTAGTGACCGGTCGCACCACCCGCGCCCTTCGGCACGCGGATGTCCTCCACCAGGTGCTGGATGTGCTCCGGCACCGGGGCGGTCATCTTCGACACCACCACCGCGGCGATGAAGTTCAACAGCGCGCCCACCGCGCCGAAGGACTCGGGCTGGATGCCCATCACCCAGTGGGCGGCGTCGTTGGGCAGGTTGTTGGTGCCCGGGACGAAGAACCACCCCTTGTAGACGAAGATGTAGACCAGGGTGGACCCCAGACCCACCAACATGCCGACCACCGCGCCGGTGCTGTTCATCTTCTTGTTGAAGATGCCCATCATCAGCGCCGGGAACAGCGAGGAGGCGGCGAGACCGAAGGCCAGCGCCACCACCTGGGCGGCGAAGCCCGGCGGGTGGAGGCCGAAGTAGCCGGCCACCATGATCGCACCGGCCATGGCGATACGGCCGGCCATCAGCTCGCTCTTCTCCGAGATGTCGGGCCGGAACACGCCCTTCAGCAGGTCATGGGAGATCGCCGAGGCGATCGCCAGCAGGAGACCGGCGGCGGTGGAGAGCGCGGCGGCGATACCGCCGGCGGCCACCAGGGCGATGACCCAGTTGGGCAGCTTGGCGATTTCGGGGTTGGCGAGCACCATGATGTCGCGGTCCACCTTGACCATCTCGTTGCCCTTCCAGCCGTACTCGGCCTCGGCCTTGGCGGCGAACTCCTTGTTCTTGTCGTTGTAGTACTGGATGCGGCCGTCGCCGTTCTTGTCCTCGTACTTCAGCAGGCCGGTCTTCTCCCAGTTCTTGAACCAGTCGGGACGCTCGTCGTAGACCAGGCTGCCGGTGGGGCTGCCCACTTCGCCCGGTTGGACGGTCTTCATCAGGTTGAAGATCGCCATCGCACCGACCGCCGGGGCGGTGGTGTAGAGCAGCGCGATGAAGACCAGCGCCCAGCCCGCGGAGGAGCGGGCGTCCTTCACCTTGGGCACGGTGAAGAAGCGGACGATGACGTGCGGCAGACCGGCGGTGCCGATCATCAACGACATGGTCAATAGCACCATGTTGAGCGTCGTCCCCTTCTGCGCGGTGTATTCGGCGAAGCCGATCCCCGCCAGCACCTCGTTGAGCCGCATCAGCATGTGGCCGCTGTTGTCGGCCATGGTGGCGCCGAGACCGAGCTGGGGCAGCGGCACGCCGGTGAGCTGCAGGGAGATGAACACCGCCGGCACCGTATAGGCGAAGATCATCACGCAGTACTGGGCGATCTGGGTGTAGGTGATGCCCTTCATGCCACCCATCACCGCATAGAAGAAAACGATCGCCATGCCGGTGAAGAGGCCGGTGGCGAAGTCCACTTCGAGGAAGCGCGAGAAGGCCACGCCGATACCCTTCATCTGGCCGATGACGTAGGTGATCGAGGCGACGATCAGGCAGATGACGGCGACGATGCGGGCGGTCTGCGAGTAGTAGCGGTCACCGATGAACTCGGGCACGGTGAACTTGCCGAACTTGCGCAGGTAGGGCGCCAGCAGCATCGCCAGCAGCACGTAGCCGCCAGTCCAGCCCATCAGGTAGACCGAGGCGTCGTAGCCTTTGAAGGCGATCAGGCCGGCCATCGAGATGAAGGAGGCCGCCGACATCCAGTCGGCGCCGGTGGCCATGCCGTTGGCGACCGGGTGGATGCCGCCGCCGGCGACGTAGAACTCACCGGTGGTGCCGGCACGCGCCCAGATGGCGATGCCGATGTAGAGGGCGAAGGTGATGCCCACTACGATAAAGGTCAACGTTTGCAGATCCATGGAGGCTCCCCTTTAGTCTTCGTGGACGTCGAACTGGCGATCGAGCTGATTCATCCGCCAGGCGTAGAAGAAGATCAGCGCCAGGAACGTATAGATCGATCCCTGCTGGGCGAACCAGAAGCCGAGGGGATAACCCCCGAGCATGATGGAGTTGAGCGGCCCGACCAGAATGATGCCGAAGCCGAAGGACACGACGAACCAGATCACCAGGCAGATCATCAGAAGGCGCAGGTTGGCCTTCCAATACTCCGCCATCTTCTCTGATGACGACATTTGCGTTCTCCTCTGTTGTTGAAATTTGGGGAGATCCCCCCTCCGCGATCACAACCCGTCGCTCCCGCTCTCACCGGAAACGGCGGGCAAACCTCTCCGCCCTCCCGGGCAGCGGCCTCTCCTCCCCCGTAGGCCTATTCCTCTACACGACAACACGGCCGCGCTGTAGGAGCGGCCCCTAGGCCGCGAGGCGCCGTCTCCGTTTCTCCCAACCGTGTCCGACGCCTCAGGCGCTGAACTCCGCACATCGCGGCCTAGGGGCCGCTCCTACAGCCGCCGCCGGACTCTCCGCGCCACAGCCCTCGTGCATGTTGTAGGCGCAGTCTCCGTCTCTCCCACCGGCATCCTAAACTCGGGCGCCGCGCTCCGCACATCGCGCCCTAGGGGCCGCTCCTACAGGCCGGGGCCAGAACCGCTCCTACAATTGGTACTCCAGCGACAGCTTCAGCTGGAGCTTGCGCGCCTGGCGGAACGCCTCCTTGAGAATCCGCTGGTCCAGCTCGTTCAGCGAGTCGGGATCGAGGTGATTGCTCATCGGCCGCCCCTCACCCGCCTGGCGCTGGTGGGTGCGCATGCGCAGCAGCTGGATGTAGTGGTAGGCCTCGTTCCACGCCTCCACGTCGGCGGCGCGCATCACTCCCTTCTCCACCATCGCCGCCAGCCGCGCGCCGGTGTTGGTCTCCCCCACCCCGTGGGCGAGGGCGTAGATGCGGGCGGCATCGACGAAGGGGGCGAGCCCCTCCACCTTGAGGTCGAAGGTGTGCGGGTGGTCGCCGCCGCGGCTCACCCGGAAGTCACGGATCATCCCCAGCGGCGGCCGGTTGCGCAGGGCGTTGGCGGCCATCTGGTGACGGAACCGGCTGTTGCGGGCGGTACGTTCGAGCAGCTCCTCGCGCAGTGCCTCCACCGGTCGCTCGGGACCGTAGAGAGGGCGATAGTCGAAGAAGATGGTGGCCTTCAGCAGGTGCTCCGGAGTGCCCTGGTCGATCCAGCGCTCGAACCGCGCGAGCCACTCCGCGCGGGAGAGGCAGCACTCCGGATTGCTCGCCATGATGTTGCCCGGGCAGAGCGGGAAGCCGCAGCGGGCCAGCGCCTCGTTGACCCGGCGGGCGAACGGCAACAGCCGGGCGCGCACGTTCTCCGCTTCACTGTCACCGGCGGCCTCGAACAGGATGCCGTTGTCCTGGTCGGTCTTCAGGGTCTGCTCACTGCGTCCTTCGCTACCGAAAGAGAGCCAAGTGAACTCCGGCAGCTCCCCCTCTTCATCCTCCAGGCAGAGTTCGATCACCCGCCGGGTGAGATGGTCGTTGAGGCGGGCGACGATCTCGGTGAGCTGGGCCACCGAGGCGCCCTGGGCGAGCATCCGGTCGATCAGCCGGTGAACGTCGCGTCCCAACCGCACCAGGCTCTCCACATCGGCGGCCCGCGGGATCGCCCGCGACAGGCTGGAGAGGCCGACCCGCTGCAGCGAGAAGAGATCGCGCTCCGAGAGCACTCCCTCCAGGCGGCCGTCGCGCACCACGCAGACGTGGCCGAAGCCGTGCTCGGCCATCAGCAGCGCCGCCTCGTGGGCGTAGGCCTGGACCGGCAGCGTCACCGGTTCGGCGGTCATCACCGCGGAGAGGGGACGGTCGAGGGCGACGCCCGGCAGCACCACCCTTGAGAGCAGGTCGTGGAGGGTGAACAGCCCCACCGGACGGCCGACGTCATCCACCGCCACGATGCTCCCGACGTGCTCCCGCTCCATCGCCGCCAGCGCTTCGCCCAGCGGGGTTGCGGCACGGGCGGTGACCGGCTCGCGCCGCACCAGCCCGCCCAGCGGGGCGCTCAGCGGAGCGCCGTCGACGTTGCCGGCGGCGAGCCGCGCCCGCTCACCACGCAGCGCCTGGTCCAGCAGATTGGCCAGGCGGCGAGAGCAAAAGTCGTGGAACACCGCGCTCTGCGCCAGCAGCAACTCGAAGTCGTGCCGCTCCAGGGCGTAGCAGATGGTCTCCTCCACCGCCCGTTGCACCATATGCACCGGACGGTGGGAGAGCAGCGCACCGATCGGGAAACACTCACCGGCCACCAGCTCCCATGCCTGACGCTCCTCGGCCTCCTCCTCGCCCTCCTCATGGGCAAGCTCGCCGCGGACCCTTCCCTCCTTGATGATGTAGAAGCGCCGGGCGGGGCCGTCCTCCGGGGCGACGATCACCTCGCCGGGGGCGAAATAGCGGGGTTCGAGGCGCTTGGCAAGAAACTCGAGCTGCGAGCCCCCCATATGGTCGAAGGGGGCGTGCCGCCCGAGAAAATCGAGGACGGGGGTCAGCAGGGAGGGGGAACTTTTTGGGGTCTCGGCCATCGGACATCCGCTAAAAAGCCGCCACGGGCCTAGGGAGAACCCGTGGCGGAAACCACTAAGGGAGACCCCGTAGAAACAAGATGCGTGCCGAGCTGATGTTTCCTAAATTTTCAATAAGTTACAAAATTATTACCGAGCCGTACGTTACGGGACGTAACAGATTTCCCCTCAACGGAAGGCGCGATACGTTACGGATCGTAACGGAGTGACAGATGACAGAGCGGCGCCGGGGCCCGATTTCGGGTCAACCCATTTCCGATATTTTTTCCTTGCCCCCAACCGTTCACCACACATCGACTCGCCGTGAGAGCGTGGCTTTTCTCGTTTCCACGCTCCGCGTGGAAAGTCTTCTTTGACGCTCTGCGTCATGCTGAACGACGACACCAAATTTCAGCGCCTTGCCAAACGCCTGGACGCAGAGCGTCCAAGGTCCCCGGTTGCGACGCAGAGCGTCGCAACCAGCGAGTCGACAAAGGTGGAGGGGCGGCCCTGGCCGCCCTCCCCCTCCGCCTGAAGCCATTTTTCTCGTTTCCACGCTCCGCGTGGAAACGTCTTCTTTGACGCTCTGCGTCATGCTGAACGAAGACACCAAAATTTCAGCGCCTTGCCAAACACCTGGACGCAGAGCGTCCAAGGTCCCCGGTTGCGACGCAGAGCGTCGCAACCAGCGAGTCGACAAAGGTGGAGGGGCAGCCCTGGCCGCCCTCCCCCTCCGCCTGAAGCCATTTTCTCGTTTCCACGCTCCGCGTGGAAACGTCTTCTTTGACGCTCCGCGTCATGCTGAACGAAGACACCAAAATTTCAGCGCCTTACCAAACACCTGGACGTAGAGCGTCCAAGGTCCCCGGTTGCGACGCAGAGCGTCGCAACCAGAGAATCGACAAAAGCGAAGGGGCGGCCCTGGCCGCCCTCCGCCCTCCGCCCTCCGCCCTCCGCCTGAAGCCTGAAGCCTGAAGCCTGACGCCTGACGCCTGACGCCTTTTGCCTGAAACCCAAAAAGGTTGACATATCAGCAAATTCTAATAAACTCTCCCTCAACCCGAATACCTGAGCGAGGCGCTAAACAATATGTTTTCGCTACCCATCCAAGAGATCGACGCCACCGAACTGAAACAGTGGATCGAGGCCAAGGGCGAGCAGTTCCGGATCATCGACGTGCGCGAGGCGATGGAGCACGCCCAGGGCACCATCCCCAATGCCGAGTTGATGCCGCTCTCCACCCTTGGCCACCGCATCCAGGAGATCGAGCGTGATCGCGAGGTGGTCTTCATCTGCCGCAGCGGCGCCCGCTCCGGCCAGGTTTGCGCCTATCTCGCCAACATGGGGTACGAAAAGGTCTACAACCTGCGCGGCGGCATGATCGGCTGGGTGCGCAGCGGCTTCCAGCCGGTCGCACCGATGAGCGCCAGCGCCTGACGGGGGAACCTATCCGGCGCCTCGCGGTCACAAGGTTTTCTCCCCCAAAGCTGGACAGGAACGTCCAACTTCTTTTCCTCCTCTGGAAACACCGCCGCGGCTCCCCGCCCGGCGGTATTTTTTTGCCTACAGGGACGTAGGTATGCGGCGTGAGCAGGACGCGGAAGCAGTAGCCACGGAATTCTTTACCGAAGAAAATCCCCGTAGCGCTTCGCGCGCCGGGCATTTTCTTCGGTAAAGAATTCCGTATGTGGGGGAATATGGCTTTGTTTTCCGGAAAGATCGTCCACCGGGCCCGGGATCGGTGGGGCTCCATCGAGGTGGTGGAGGATGGGGCGGTGCGCTCGCTGCACTTCGGTACCGCGGCGCGGCAGAGCGCCATGTCGCTCTATGAACCGGACTATCTGCTGCTCAGCTACACCCGGGCGATGGTCGCGCCGCTGCTCTTCGTCGAGGCGCCACGACGGGTGTTGCTGGTGGGATTGGGCGGCGGCTCGGTGGCCAAGTTCCTGCTGCGCCACTATCCGCAGTGCCACATCGAGGCGGTGGAGCTGCGCCCGGAGGTGGTCGGAGCGGCGCGTCGCTGGTTCGATCTCCCGACGCCCCCCAATCTGGAGATCTCGATCGGAGACGGGGCGGAGTTTCTGTTCCGCGCCGACGACGGGGGCTACGACCTGATCCTGATCGACGCCTACGACCACGCCGGCATGGCCCCGGGACTGGGCGAGGGCGACGTGCTCGCCGCCGCCGCGCGGGCGCTGCGCGCCGGTGGCGCGTTTTCGCTCAACGCCTGGAGCGCGGAACACGCGCTGTTCGACAAGGTGGAACGGGCCCTGCTCCACCACTTCGAGCGGCGGGTGCTACGGCTGCCGGTGACGGAGAAGGGGAACGTGATCCTGATCGGGTTGGACAACGCCCTCGGCCTCAGCGCCGCAGGCCGCCTGAAACGGCGCGCAGCAGAACTGGACCAGCGCCTCGGCATCGGACTGCAACAACAACTGGCGGCCCTGCGACGTCACAACTCGCTGGCCCGCATCGGGCGGTCGATCTTTTAGGATAACGACTCACCCTTCTGAGGCGAGCAGTTCCTTTTTGGGAACCGGCCTCACTCCAGACCGCAGGCCATCGCCAGTTTGCGAATCCGTGGCGCCATGCTCGCCCGACGTACTCGTTCGCCCCGCCGGGAGACCCATAGCGGGCCGGACAGTTGCGACCCGAGCAAAGCGGTGCGGGTCTCCAGCCATTGATCCAACCACTCCATGGTCTTCGCGTCGACTGCCGCGACCACCGTCTGGCCGCTGCTCGCGCGATAGCGGATGACCCCTTCGGGAAGCACCACGTAATGCTGAAGTGCCGTGGGATCGTAAAGATCCAGCCCCACGACTCCACCGAGCCAGGTACCGGTGACCTGCATCATCCGCAGGAAGGCGCGATCACGGATATTCTCGAAGCTGTCCGCCGGAACCCCGTCCAAGGGTTCCAGCGCCTTCTGCAGCGCCGGCGACAGCAGTCGCTCTTCAGGAAGGCGCAACGGGGGGAACCCCTCGAAAGGATTGCGCGCTGCAGACAACAGGTGACGCTGGGAGGCATGGACGAACAACAAGCGCACGAACGCCGCCGCATAGAGCGACGAGACCTCCTCGGCCAGTCCGTCCAACCAACGCTTGAGATGGCTCCTGCGGATCTTGTCGATCTCGTTGACCCCGAGCCCTTCCATCGACTCCCGCCAAACGCTCAACAGCTCGTGGCACTGCTCCCGCTCCGATCGGCTGAGCCGCTGATTGTCACGACTGCCAAGGAAATTTTCGATCAGCGTCTCAAGATCGCCGGAGCTTTTTCGGACGCCTCGACGAGACCCATGGCTTGCTGCCATATCCATCCCTTCCCGTACCCGCAACGCTGTCCGGCACCCATCGCCGGACTGAAACGACCGAACGGTCGTCTGGATTATCGCTTGAACCTGCGTGCAGTTTAAACCAAACGGTGGTTTGGAATAACTGGGGAAGGGGGATTTTCCGTTTCAGAACGGTAAAAAAGGGGCCAAGAATGAAAAAAAATGGGGAAAACGATGGAATAATTGAAAATTATGCGTGGTAGTACGGCGCGGGAAGGCGCTCACCCGCCCTTGTCGTCACGGTCGCGGAAGTCGATCAGACGCGCGGTTGCCCGTAGCGACACCTTCTCGCCGTAGACGTCGCCCAGCAACACCGTACCGAGGGTCCGCGCAACCACTTCGCGAGCCAACTCCCGCGCTTCCCGCTCATCCCTCTGCTCGGAGAAGATGTGGACCAGGGCACGAATCCAGGCATCGAAGCATTTGCGGATCACCGGCAGGAACTCCGGCTCGTTGGTGATCTCCAGGGCGAGGTTGTGGATGACACAGCCGCCGGAATTGGAGGTAAGGTATCCCTCCATGGCGGCCATCGTCGCCTCGAGGCGCTCGGTTCCGGAGAGGGTCTCGCGGTAGGCCAGCGAGAAGATCTCCTCGTCGAAGCGGTGCTCCACGTAGCGCAACACGGCCAGGGCGATCGCCTTCTTGCTCGGGAAGTAGTGATAGATGCTACCCTTGAGCAGACCGCAGGCCCGGCCGACATCGGCCATCGAAGTGTTGCTGTATCCTTTGGTGCGGAATAGCTCCAGCGCCGCCAGGACGATCGCTTCGGCATTGGTCTTTCGGCTGACCATATGGGGCCTTCTTATCCGTTCTACTTGTAAGAAAATGATTGATAACTAAGATCCCACGATAGCCCCTCGCCCGGCTGGCGACAATTAGCTACTTTCGGAAGTTCTTGAAAGAAATCCTTTAACGATCTGTACGTTTTCTTACAACTCACCAGACGAAATCGTCGCCTCACGTAGGAATTATCCTACAACCAATCACTTCCGAAGCAGACCAATAACTACATGTATGGGAAGGATATTCCCCTGATATTCGCCCTTCATTCTTTCGACTTTCCCCACCAAACCACTCGAACCTTCACTCTCTCGTTCATTTGACTGGGAGGAGACGTCCGGCAACCCTCCTTGCCCATACGGAAGCTCGCCGCATTGGACACGGCAAACGGAGAGGGAGGCAGACTCTCCCAACCGGGGGAGGAGGAACGAACGCCGCCCTGCAGCCCCTCCCTGGACGACGGACACGGACAAAAAAAAGGGGGCGCGGGCCGGTTCGGCCCGCGCCCCCTCTCGGGGGAACGCCGCAGTGGACGCTATCCGCGCCGCCAGCGGGTCTCGCCGGCGGAGTCCTCCAGGATGATTTCGTGGGCCTTGAACAGGTCGCGGATACGGTCGGCCTCCGCCCAATCCTTCGCCGCCCGCGCCTTCGCCCGGCGGACGATCAGCGCCTCGATCTCCTCATCGCTCAAAGTGTCGTCGCCCGCCTGGGCCGGCATTCCCTTGAGGAAGGCCTCGGGATCATCCTGCAGCAGGCCGAGCACCCCGCCGATGGCCCGCATCCGCGCCCCCAGCCGAGCCGCCTCGTTCGGCTCGGCGTCACGTAGACGATTCACCTCGCGGGCCAGCTCGAAAAGCACCGCCAGCGCCTCGGGGGTATTGAAGTCGTCGTCCATCGCCGCCTCGAAGCGGCGCTGGTACTCGTCACCCTCCACCGCCTCGATCCGTTCGAGGCCGCGCAGCGCGGTGTAGAGACGGGTCAGCGCGCCGCGGGCCTGGTCGAGCTGTTCGTCGGAGTAGTTGAGCGGGCTGCGGTACTGGCTGGTGAGGATGAAGTAGCGCACCTCCTCGGCCCGGTAGCGGGCGAGGATCTCGCGCACGGTGAAGAAGTTGCCCAGGGACTTGGACATCTTCTCCTCGTTGATCCGCACGAAGCCGTTGTGCATCCAGTAGTTGACGAAGGTCTCGCCGGTCGCCCCCTCGCTCTGGGCAATTTCGTTCTCGTGGTGGGGGAACTGGAGGTCGGCGCCGCCGCCGTGGATGTCGAAGTGGTTGCCGAGGCAGTCGCAGGACATCGCGGAACATTCGATGTGCCAGCCGGGCCGCCCGCGTCCCCACGGGGAGTCCCACGCCGGCTCGCCGGGCTTGGCCGCCTTCCACAGGGCGAAGTCCAACGGGTCGTCCTTCGCCTCACCGATCTCCACCCGCGCCCCCGCCCGCAGGTCCTCGGGGTTCTTGCCGGAGAGACGGCCGTAGCCGGTGAAGCTGGAGACGTCGTAGTAGACGTCGCCGTTGCCGGCGACGTAGGCGTGGCCGTTGGCGATCAGTTGCTCGATCATCGCCAGGATCTGTTCCATCGAGGTGGTGGCGCGGGGCTCGACGTCGGGTGGGAGTACGCCAAGCGCCGCAGCGTCCTCGTGCATCGCCGCGATGAACCGCTCGGTGAGCTCGGTGAAGGGTTCGCCGTTGGCGTTGGCGCGGTTGATGATCTTGTCGTCGATGTCGGTGACGTTACGCACATAGGTCACCTCGAAACCGCGGACACGCAGATAGCGCACCACCACGTCGAAGGCCACCAGCACCCGGGCGTGGCCCAGATGACAGTAGTCGTAGACGGTCATGCCACAGACGTAGATCCGCACCTTACCCGCCTCGATCGGACGGAATGCCTCCTTCTGGCGGGTGAGACTGTTGTAGATCTGCAGCATCGACACTCTCCGTGAGGATCAGTTGGCGCTGCCGGCGGAGGCCTGCTGTTCGGCCACCTGCTTGTGGACCTCGGCCATGTCGAGGGCCTTGGCCTTCTCCACCACGTCCTGGAAAGCGCCCTTGGGCAGCGCGCCGGCCTGGGAGAAGATCACCACCTTCTCGCGGATGATCATCAGGGTGGGGATGGAGCGGATCTGGAAGGAGCCGGCCAGCTCCTGCTCCACCTCGGTATTGACCTTGCCGAAGACGATGTCGGGGTGGTCCGCGGAGACCTCCTCGTAGACCGGGCCGAAACCCTGACAGGGGCCGCACCAGGGGGCCCAGAAGTCGAGGATAATGAAATCCTTGTCGGCGAGCGTGGTCTCGAAATTGTCCTTGGTCAGTTCAACGGTAGCCATGGGATTCTCCGCAAGAGGATGGGCCTCTCGGCCGCCGACCAGCGGGAACGGCCGGGAAGACCAGTGAGAGACGGTAGTCAGAATGCGGCCGACGACCGGCCGCGACGAGGTTCATAAGAGAACCTTAACATTCTCAAGCGGAGGATTAAAGACGACCGCCATTCAGGCGTACTCCACCAGCACCTGCCGCCGCTCCTCCTCGGACATGGTGTTGAGCACCTCGCGGGCCAACGCCACCCGCTGCTCCCCCTCCAGTCGCTGGGCAAGCTGCTCGAAGGCGCGGATCAGCCGATCGACCTCCTGCTCCGGGGAGAGCGGTGGGCGAGGCATGCGGGCGGTGACCGTCTCCCCCGCCACCGCCTGTTCGATCAGCGCGCGGCGCTCCCCCGCCTCCATGCGCCGCAGGGCATCCAGTTCACACCCCTTGTCGAGGATGGTCCCGGCCAGGTGCTCGGCGGTATAGCCCACCTCCTCGATGGAGGCGGCGCGGCGCAGGTCGCGATTGATCGCCGCCTTCGACTCGCCGGTAATCCCGGCGGTCTCGTCGGCGAAGTCGGGACGCGCCTCCTCTTCCCCTTCGCCCACCGCCCCCAGCTTGCGCTCCCACAGCTCCTTGCGCCGCTTCAGGTGGGCGGCCCGTTCGATCGGCGAGAGTTCGGAGCGCATCAGGTTCTCGTCCACCTCCCACAGCAGCGCCTCCACCTCGCCGCCGGCCATGGCGATGCACGGGACCCGCTCCAACCCGAGGCGCTTGCACGCCTCCAGGCGGTGGAGGCCGGCCACCAGGGTGTAGCCGCCGCCGTCGCCGATCACGCTCACCGGCACCTGGACCCCCAGGGCGCGGATGCTCTCGGCCAGCTTCTCCACCCGGTTCTCCACCACGTGGCGCATGCGCTTGCCGACGCGGATCGCGTCGACCGGGATCGATTCGATAACGGCGCTCATGGACTCTCCGGCTCGGGGATCGAAAAAGGCGGGTAGTGTACCGCGCGCCGGATCGCCCTCCCTACCACTCCTTCACGAACTCGGCGCGGCGGGTCCGCACCAGGGCCCGTTTCGGCACCTTGTAGATGCGCGCCAGCAGCTCCGCCTCGCGTAGCGCATCCCGTTCCGAGGGCTGGTTGGCGAAGTGCTTGATCCGGCCGTCGTTGCCGTAGCAGGCCACCGTCCAGTAGAGGCCGAAATCCTGGAGCCGAATGTTGGGCATGCTCATCCGCTGCTGCACCTCATGAACGATCGATGCTCCCCTAGGGGCGGGCGTGCCGTCCGCGAGTGGTTTATATAGTAGGAAGAATGACCATCGCAAGCACCCCATGAGCCCAGCCGACACCCCGTCCCGCCCCCCCTTCGCCGACGGCGCCGTCGCCGCCGTTCGCGGCTCGGTGGTGGACGTGTGCTTCACCCATCGTCTGCCGCCGTTGCGCCGCCGCCTGCTGGCCGGGGCGGGCGGTGAGGTGGTCCTGGAAGTGGCCGCCCACCTCGGGGAGCTGGAGGCGCGCTGCGTCGCCCTCACCCCCACCCGGGGAGTGGCCCGCGGCGACCCGGTGCGCGACGGCGGCGGACCGCTGACGGTGCCGGTGGGCGAGCGGCTGCTCGGCCGGATGCTCAACGTCTTCGGCGCCCCCATCGACGGCGGCGAGCCGCTCACCGGCGGCCTGTGGCAGAGCATTCATCAACCACCGCCCTCGCTGGAGCGGCGGGTGGTGGGACGCGAGACCTTCGTCACCGGAATCAAGGCGATCGACCTCCTCGCCCCCCTGGAGCGGGGCGGCAAGGCGGGGCTGTTCGGCGGTGCCGGGGTCGGCAAGACGGTGCTGATCACCGAGATGATCCACAACATGGTGGGGCGCTATCGCGGGGTCTCCATGTTCTGCGGCATCGGCGAGCGCTGCCGCGAGGCCGAGGAGCTGCACCGCGAGATGAAGGATGCGGGGGTGCTCGACAAGACGGTGATGGTGTTCGGCCAGATGAACGAGCCGCCGGGCGCCCGCTTCCGCGTCGGTCACGGGGCGCTGACCATGGCCGAGTGGTTCCGCGACAGCGCCAAGCAGGACGTGCTGCTGCTGATCGACAACATCTTCCGCTTCATCCAGGCGGGCGCCGAGGTCTCCGGGCTGATGGGGCAGATCCCCTCGCGGGTCGGCTATCAGCCGACGCTCGCCACCGAGATCGCCGAGCTGGAGGAGCGCATCTGCTCCACCGAATCGGGCTCCATCACCTCGGTGCAGGCGGTCTACGTGCCCGCCGACGACTTCACCGACCCGGCGGCCACCCACACCTTCGGGCATCTCACCGCGAGCATCGTGCTCTCGCGCAAGCGGGCCAGCCAGGGCTTCTACCCGGCCATCGACCCGCTGCGCTCCGACTCCAAGATGCTCACCCCGCAGACCGTCGGCGAGCGCCACTACCGCACCGCCCAGGCGGTGCGCCGCACCCTGAGCGAGTACGAGGAGCTGAAGGACATCATCGCCATGCTCGGCATGGAGGAGCTCTCCCAGCACGACCGCCACACCGTCGCCCACGCCCGCCGGCTGGAGCGGTTCCTCACCCAGCCGTTCTTCTCCACCGAACACTTCACCGGCATCGAGGGCCGCTCGGTGAGCCTGGAGGCGACCATCGACGGCTGCGAGCGGATCCTCGCCGACGCGTTCGCCGACCGGCCGGAGCAGGCGTTGTACATGATCGGGGAGGTCGATGAGGCGCTGGAAGGGAGCGGGAGTCGGACGAGGGAGGTAAAAGGTTAAAGGCGAAAGGTCAAAGGGAAGAGGATCGACTCAATTGAAAGGAATGTGCGTATTGGAAGCCTCATCCCGTTCGCTGATGAAGGCGCACCCTTGCGTGCCATCCCGCCCACTCGGCAGAGGGGAACGCGAAGCGTTCCCGACCTTTGACCTTTGACCTTTGACCTTTGACCTTTGACCTTTGACCTTTGACCTTTGACCTTTGACCTTTGACCTTTGACCTTTGACCTTTGACCTTTGACCTTTGACCTTTGACCTTTGACCCAGGCGCCGATGATGAAACTGAAAGTAATGGTCCCCACCGAGATCGTCGTCGACGAGCCGGCGACCAAGGTGATCGCCGAGGCGGAGGACGGCCAGTTCTGCCTGCTGCCGCGGCATATCGACTTCGTCGCGGCGCTGGTGCCGGGACTGCTCGCCTTCACCGACGCCCGGGGCGAGGAGGTCTACCTGGCGGTGGACGAAGGGACCCTGGTCAAACGGGACAGGGAGGTGCTGGTCTCGGTCCGCCACGCCCTGCGCGGCGAGAGCCTGGAGGCGCTGCACGAGACCCTGCGCCGGCAGTTCCACGAACTGGACGAACACGAACGGGCGGCCCGCACCGCCCTGGCGAAACTGGAGGCGGACGCGGTGCGCCGCTTCCTCGAACTGGGGAGCGACCGGCGATGAACGCGAAGGGCCCGCGAAAGAATAACTTCCTGTTTTGGGGCGTCGAGACGTCCGTCCGGCAAGGCGCGCAAAGGGGCGCATACTTGCCGTATGCAACCCTTTGCGCAACGCCGCCGGACGGAGCGGATCGGCGTTCCAAAACAGGGAGTTATTCTTTCGCGGACCCTAAGCGCAACGGCGATCCCGATTGGCGCGGCCCCCACCAGCGGCTCCACAACCGGATCGGCAAGAAGGCGGAGCGGCGTCTGCGCTCCCGCCGCGACCGGCGCTGGAACGGCTGGTTCGGCCTCGGCATGTTCGGCATGGTGGGCTGGTCGGTGGCGCTGCCCACCCTGCTCGGCATCGCCCTCGGGGTGTGGCTCGACGACCGGATGTCGACGGCGCGTTCCTGGACCCTGACCCTGCTGTTCGCCGGGCTCACCGTCGGGGTGCTGGTGGCGCTGCACTGGATTCGGCAGGAGAGCGGGGAGGACGAGGAAGGTGACCGGTGACGGATGGAGTACAGCCTTGGGGCTGTACGTGCGATACCATCTTCTCATCTTCTCGTTTCCACGCTCTGCGTGGAAACGTCTTTCTTCGACGCTCCGCGTCGTGTCAAACGAGGGCACCGCCCCCCCAATCCGACTCCAGGTCCGTAGGGCGGATTAGCGTAGCGTAATCCGCCGGGAACGAGGGCTCCTTCGCCGAAATCAGCCCCGATCCGGCGGATTACGCTATCGCTAATCCGCCCTACGTCCTACGTCCAACTCGACCGCAAAGGCGACGACGCCTGAGATATCCATCGGGACCCCCTGCGTGACCCCAACAGCGTGGCTTGAACTGCTCCCCTACCTCCTCGCAGGCGTCCTCCTCGGCGCGATCCATTTCGGCGGGCTGTGGTGGACGGTGCGACGACTGCCGACCGCCGCGCACCCGGCCCTGTGGACGGCCGGCAGCTTCCTGCTGCGCTCCGCCCTGGTGCTCGCGGGCTTCGCCTTGATCGCCCGCCAGGGGTGGCCACCGACCCTCGCGGCACTGGCCGGTCTGCTCGCGATCCGCCTGCTGCTGACCCGCCTCCTGGGTACCGTAACGAATCCGCACAACGGCTGACGGCAGGCGCCCCGAGGTCCGCTAGCCGCCCCCCTGAATCGGTGCTAGGTTGTCGGTAAAGAGGGGCCGCAACGGTCCATCGCGAGGCGGTATGGAGTTCAGCAGCGACCACACGATCCTCTGGCAATGGGGGTTGGTCAAACTCAACGCCACGATCCTCTATACATGGCTGGTCATGGCCCTGCTCGCGGGCGGCTCGTGGGCCGTCAGCCGCCGGCTGAGCAGCGACACCCGCATCTCCCACTGGCAGAACCTGCTGGAGGTGATCGTCGTCACCATCCGCAAGCAGGTGCATGAGATCAGCCAGTCGGAGGAGTCGGAGCACTACCTCCCCTTCGTCGGCACCCTCTACCTGTTCATCGCGCTGTCCGGCCTGCTCGGGGTGATCCCCGGCTTCCACCCGCCCACCGGCTCACTCTCCACCACCGCGGCGCTGGCCGCCTGCGTGTTCGTCGCGGTGCCGCTCTACGGCATCCGCCACGAGGGGCTGAGCAACTACCTGCGCCACTACTTCCAGCCCTCGCCGCTGATGTTTCCGTTCCACCTGATCGGCGAGCTGACCCGCACCCTGGCACTCGCCGTGCGACTGTTCGGCAACGTGCTCAGCGGGGTCACCCTGGGGGCGATCATCATCGGCATCGCGCCGCTCTTCTTCCCGGTGCTGCTGCAGGTGCTGGAGCTGCTGATCGGCCAGGTGCAGGCGTTCATCTTCGCCATCCTCGCCACCGTCTACATCGCCTCCGCCGCCCACGGCCATCATCGTGGGGAAGAACCGCCGACCAAGGGAGAAGACCATGGATAACGCCACCCTGATCGCCGTCGCCTCGGTGGCGATGGCCGCCCTCGCGGTGGCCATCGGCTCCATCGGCACCGCCATCGGCATGGGCCGGGCGATCGCCCAGGCCCTCACCTCCATCGCCCAGCAGCCCGACGAGGCCAACACCGTCACCCGCACGCTGTTCGTCGGTCTGGCGATGATCGAATCGCTGGCCATCTACTGTTTCGTGGTGGCGATGATCCTGCTCTTCGCCAACCCCTTCTGGGATCAATTGATCCAGGCGGGGTGAGATGCAGATCGACTGGTTCACCTTCTTCGCCCAGATCGCCAACTTCCTGCTGCTGATCTGGCTGCTCAAGCGCTTCCTCTACCGGCCGGTGACCCGTGCCATGGAGCAGCGTGAGGCGTTCATCGCCGCGCGCCTGGAGGAGGCCCGGGAGCGGGAGGCGAGCGCCGACGAGAAGGCGCTCGACTATCAGCGCCAGCTCCATGAACTGGAGGCGAGCCGCGAAGAGGGTCTGCGCCAGGCGCGGGAAGAGGCGGAGGCGCTGCGCCGGCGCCTGCTGGAGGAGGCGCGGGTCGAGCTCGCCGACACCCGCAAGCGCTGGAGCCGGCAGTTGGAGGAGGAACGGGGAGAACACATCGACGAGATCAAACGCCAGATCGCCCGCGAGGTCTGCGCGGTGAGCCGGCAGGCGCTCCTCGCACTGGCCGACGTCGAGCTGGAGCGGCAGATGGTGACCGTCTTTCTCGGCCGCCTCGCCGAGATGGACGGGACTCAACGGGAACGGATCGCCGCGGAGTGCCGGGGCCACGCGGTCACCCTGTACACGCGGGAGGCGTTGGACGAGACGCTGCGCCGCAGGGCGGACGCGGTGATCGGCGGACTCACCGGTGAAGGGGCGGAACTGCGCTTCGCGACCAGCGAGCGCTGGCAGTGCGGCATCGAACTGGAGCTGCCCGGCCGCTCCATCACCTGGACGCTGGACGACTACCTGCACGACCTGGAGGCCCATCTGAACGCCACCCTGACCAAGACAGCCAACTGACGAATCCGATCGAAGCCCCCCCTGGTTACCACGCTCCGCGTGGTAACCAGGGCTTCCACATCGGCAGAGGAGCCGAACCTGGACGCTCCGCGTCGGCCGCCCTTCACCGCAGCTGCGGTGTCATGACAGGACGCAGAGCGTCCAAGGACCGCCGGTTGCGACGCCGCCGGTTGCGACGCCGCCGGTTACGACGCAGAGCGTCGTAACCAGAGCAACTGGACGCTCCGCGTCGGCGACCCGCTTTCCGAAACCACGGTGCCATGACAGGACGCAGAGCGTCCAAAGGCCCCTGGTTGCGACGCAGAGCGGCGCAACCAGGGGAGCGTCCGAGCGGAGCGTCAGCGCACCCGCCGCAACATCACCATCGCCAGCCCGAGGAACAGCAGGCTCGGCGCGAAGGCGGTGAAGGCGGCATTCAAACCGTAGATCTGCCCCAGGTGGCCGATAGTCTGGTTGAACAGGTGGAAGCCGATCCCCAGCAGCGCCCCCACCGTGAAGCGCAGCCCGATGGCCGCCGAACGCATCCGGCCGAAGGAGAAGGGGACCGCCAGCACCAGCATCACCAGCCCGGTGAAAGGCACGCTGACCCGCCCCCAGAAGGCGTGCTCGTAACGCACCGCATCGAGGCCGTTGTCGAGCAGATAGGCGATGTAGCGGGCCAACCCCCACGCCGACAGCCGCTCCGGGGCGATCGTCACCACGTTGATCAACTCCGGACTGAGCAGCGAATCCCACGGCGCCCGGGGCAGGGAACTCACCGTCACCTTCTTCTCGTCGATGACGCTCTGTTCGATTCCCTCCAGCAGCCAGCCCTGTTTCTGATAGACCGCGCCGCGGGCGGCGGTGGCCTTGCGCAGGCGGCGCTCGCCGTCGAACTCGTAGATGTAGATGCCGCCCAGGCGCCCGCCGGGGAAGATGTCGCGGATGTTGATGAAGTCGTTGCCGTCGCGCACCCAGAAACCGTTGGCGCTGCGGAAGATGGCGTTCTGCGATTGAGCCACCGCCCGCCGGTTGAGGGCGTACTGGTCCACCGGCGGCGCCACCACCTCGCCGACCAGGGTGGCGCCGAGCATGATCACCGCCCCGCTTTTCAGCACCGAGCCGACCAGCCGCTGGAGCGAGACGCCGGCGGCACGGATCGCGGTCAACTCCGCATGGGCGGCCAGCGCACCGAGCGCGAACAGCGCGCCGATCAGCGCGCTGTAGCCGATTACTTCGTGGATCCGGCGGGGAATGGTGAGCAGGATGTAGAGGGCCGCCTCGGCGGTGGTGTAGTCCCCCTTGCCGACGTCGGGCAGCTCGCCGAGGAAACCGAAGAAGAGTTCGATCGACACCAGCACCGCCAACACCGTCAGGGTGGCACGCAGCAGGACGCGGCCGACGTAACGGTCAAGGACCTTCATGCCGCCCTCGCCCGCCGCCACAGGCGGCGTGTCCAGCCCAGATCCACCGCCCAGGCCAGCAGCACGATCGCGCCGAGCAGCAGGTGGACCCACCACAGACCGATCCACGTCGGCACCCCCTCACGCTCCACCAGCTTGCGTGCGACGGTAAGCACGTTGGTGTAGATCAGGTAGGTAAGCAGCGCCACGCCGAGCTTGCCATAGCGCCCCTGGCGCGGCTGCAGCCGTGCCAGGGGGACCGCCAGCAACGCCAGCAGGAGCAGCGACAGCGCCACCGAGAAGCGCCACTGCAACTCGGCCACGTCCGGCGGCTCCGCCGCGGCGAGCAGCTCCTCCACCGAGCGCGCCTCCCGGTCGTAATGCCCCTCGCGGGGCAGGCGGCTCTCCTCGATCAGCACCCGGTGGCGCTGGTAGCGGATGATCCGGTAGTCCGCCGAACCGGGCGTCCCCTCGTAGATGTAGCCGTTCTCCATCACCAGGTAGCGGTCGCCGGTGGCCTCGTCCACCTCCAGGGTGGCCCGCTCCGGCGACTGGATGGAGGTGATGCCACCCCCCTTCACCGCGTGGATGAAGAGGTTGCTCATCTCCTGCTGGTCGCGGCTCATCCGCTCCACGTAGAAGATGCGGTTGCCCGACGGGCTCTCCTTGAAGCGCCCCGCAGCCACCCCGGTCACCTCCGAGCTGCGCGCCGCCTCCCGCTCGATGTCCTCCACCGTCCGCGCCGCCCACGGGGAGAGGCGCATCGTCATGTAGAGCACCAGCAGGAAGATCAGCCCGGCGGCGCCCAGCACCGGCCGCAGCAGCCGCGGATTGCCCACCCCGCAGGCGGCCAGGGCGGCCATCTCGTTGTCGCGGTACATCCGCCCGAGGACCAGCAGCAGCGCCAGGTAGAAGCCCATCGGCAGCAGCAGTGCCAGATACTGCAGCCCCTTCAGCGCGAGCATGGTGAAGATCACGTCGTTGGGCAGCTGGCCGGCCGCCACGTCGGCCAGGAAATGGACCAGGCGGTTGCTGATCAGGATCAGCAGCAGCACCCCCACCACTGCCGATAGCGTCAGCAACAACTCGCGGAGGAGAAACCGGTCGATCACGCCGAAAAAGGGAACTTTGCTTTTTTTGGACAATGGCATTGTCTTTACAGAAAACGGCGTATTAATTACAATTTTCCCACCACGAACCGGCCCTCTCCCGCTTTGCCAAACGGGGCAAAAACGGGCGCTAACGGTATACCGAAACCCCCGCCCCTGCAATCCGGGGCAAGCCGCCGCAGTCGGCGCGGCGCGTCGTCGTTGAGGAACAGCCAATGGAATACAGTGTCAAGAGCGGCAGCCCGGAAAAGCAGCGGACCGCCTGCGTCGTCGTCGGCGTGTTCGAGCCACGACGTCTCTCCACCGCCGCCGAGCAGCTCGATCAGGCCACCGGCGGCATGATCTCCGCAGTGGTACGCCGCGGCGACATGGAGGGCAAGCTGGGCCAGACGCTACTGCTGCACACCAACGCCGACACCGCGATGACCGACCGCATCCTGCTGGTCGGTTGCGGCAAGGAGCGCGAATTCAACGAGAAGAACTACCGCGCCACGGTCGCCACCGCCGCCGACACCCTCAACCAGACCGGCGCCATGGAGGCGGCCTGCTACCTGCCGGAACTGCACCTGAAGGGGCGCGACATCCCGTGGAAGGTACGCCAGGCGGTGCTCGCGGTGGAGGAGGCGCTCTACCGCTTCGACCAGTTGAAGAGCAAGAAGGACACCGAGCGCCGCCCGCTGCGCCGGCTGATCCTCCACGTCCCCTCGCGCCGCGACCTCAACGACGGTGAGCAGGCGATGCGCGAGGGGATCGCCATCGCCGGCGGCGTCGGCCTGGCCAAGGACCTGGGCAACCTGCCCGGCAACATCTGCACCCCCGCCTACCTGGCGAAGAAGGCCGCCGATCTCACCAAGCACCAGGAGCGGCTGGAGGTGGAGGTGCTGGAGGAGGCGCAGATGGAGGAGCTGGGGATGGGCGCCCTGCTGTCGGTCTCCCGCGGCTCCCGCCAGCCGGCGAAGCTGATCGTCATGCGCTACCGCGGCGGCGCCGAGGGTGAGAAGCCGATCGTGCTGGTGGGCAAGGGGCTCACCTTCGACGCCGGCGGCATCAGCCTCAAGCCGGCCGCGGCGATGGACGAGATGAAGTACGACATGTGCGGCGGCGCCTCGGTCTTCGGCACCCTGGCCGCGGCGATGGAGCTGGCGCTGCCGCTCAACCTGATCGGCGTGGTGCCCAGCTCCGAGAACCTCCCCGACGGCGCCGCCAACAAGCCCGGCGACGTCGTCACCTCGATGTCGGGCCAGACCATCGAGGTCCTCAACACCGACGCCGAGGGGCGGCTGATCCTCGCCGACGCCCTCACCTACAGCGAACGCTTCGACCCGGAGACGGTGATCGACATCGCCACCCTCACCGGCGCCTGCGTGGTGGCGCTGGGCTCCCACGCCTCGGGCCTGCTGGGCAACCACCCGCCGCTGGTCAACGACCTGCTCGCCGCCGGCCGCGAGAGCAGCGACCGCGCCTGGGAGCTGCCGCTGTGGGACGACTACCAGGAGCAGCTGAAGAGCCCGTTCGCCGACATGGCCAACATCGGCGGCAAGGAGGGAGGCACGATCACCGCCGGCTGCTTCCTCTCGCGCTTTACCAGGAAATTCCGCTGGGCCCACCTCGACATCGCCGGCACCGCCTGGAGGAGCGGCGAGAAGAAGGGCTCGACGGGGCGGCCAGTGCCGCTGCTGGTGCAGTACCTGCTGGATCGGGTGGCGGAAAAGTGAAGGGACGCGATTTCGATCGCGCTTGGTCAGGTCAAAGGTGAAAGGTCAAAGGAAAGAGGCCGTGCCGCTCCGACGCGCCACCTCCCGAGCGATCCAGCACCAAACAGGCCGATGGCGCCCAACGGAGCCCCTTTAACCTTTCGCCTTTAACCTTTTGCCTCACTCATCGAGACCCATGCCCCAAGTCGACTTCTACATCTCCCCCGACCAGCGCCCCGAGGCCCGCGAGCGACTCTGCTGCCGCCTCGCCGAAAAGGCCTACCGCGCCGGCCAGCGGGTCTACATCCACGCCGCCAGCGGCGCCCAGGCGAGACGCCTCGACGAGCTGCTGTGGACTTGGCGCGACGGCAGCTTCCTGCCCCACACGCTCTACCCGGCCGGGAACGGCGATCCCTCACCGGTATTGATCGGCCACCGCGACGACCCGCCCGGCGAGAATCAGGTGTTGATCAATCTGGCCGACGTCCCGCCGCCCTTCGCCCGCCGCTTCGCCCGCCTTCTCGAACCGGTCGCCGGCAGCGACGAAGAACGCGCCACCGCCCGCCGCCGCTACCGTTCCTATCAGCAACAGGGGTACACTCCCGGTAGTCACGAGGTGTCCGCCTGACGACACCCCGCCGTGAGTCGAACCCCAACAGACGTCGAACCAGATGAGCAGCGACAACGATTCGGTCCAGGATGTACTCGACTCCCTCGACGATCTGTTCGAAGGGGCGATGGCCCCCCACGACGAAGAGCCTCCTCCCCCTGCCAACAAGGCGAAGCGCCCCGCTGCCGCACCGGCGGACGAGGCCGACGCGATCCTCGACGAGCTGCTCGGCGGCGGCGGTACCGCCACCGGCGCGCCACTGCCCGAAGCGGACGAGAAGCCCCATGTCCACCCCGGCGCCCGCGACGGCGCGGTGCTCGACGACTCGCTCAACACCCTGATCTACGACTCCGCCGAAGAGGGGCTCAACGTCGGCCACCTCAATACTTCCCCCACCCCGCCCCCACCCGAGGAGGAGCTCCCCAGCACCGAGGCGCTGATGGAGGACGACCTGCTCTCGGATCTGCTCGGCGGCGACGCCGGCTTCGACTCGGATCCGCCTCCCGCCGCCAAGCGCACCGCCTCCCCCACGCAGGCCGCCCCCACCGACAGCGACGCCGACGCGATCCTCAACGAACTGCTCGGCGGCGGCGAACTCCCGGGCAACGAAAAGCCGCTGGACGAGTTTCTCGCCGAGCAGAAGGGACAGGGGAAGGGCGAAACGCCACCCGCCGCCGCCCCCTCCGACGACGCCGATGCCATCCTCGACGAACTGCTCGGCGGTGGTGACGACCTCTCCGCGGTGGACGGCGACCTCTCCTCCGACGAGGCCGACGCCATCCTCGACGGACTGCTCGGCAACGGCGATGCGATGGAGAGCAGTGGCGCCGACGCCCCGGTCGGCGACTTGGCGAGGGAACCTACCGAAGAGGCCGGTGCCCCGGCCTCCCCGCTCGACACCACCGATGAGATCCTCGGCGATCTGCTCGGTGAGACCTTCCCCGCGCCGACACCGGAACCGGCCGCGGCGGACAACGCGGGACTGGACTTCGGCGACGACGAGGATGCCCTGCTCAACGAACTGCTGGGTGGCAACGACGGCCCCGCGGGAGCACCGTCGGGGGACCTCTCCGGCGACGACGCCGACGCCATGCTCGACGAGCTGCTCGGCGGCGCGGAGATGGCGCCCCCCTCGGCAGACGACGACGTGGAGGGGCTGGAATCCCTGGAGGACGTCTTCGAACTGGGTGACGGCACCATCACCGAAAAGCGCGCCGCCCCTGCCGACGAGCCGTCGCCACCCACCGCTCCTACCGAGGAGGAGACGATTCCCCTGCTTGAAGACGTGGTCATTCCCGGCGACCAGATCGGCCGGATGTCGGCACCCCCTGCCGCCACACCGACCGCCCTCAGCCCCGCCCGGTACGACGAACTGCTCAGCGACCTCGCCGGGGAGCTCCAGGTGCGCCTGGTCTGGCGCATCGAACAGCAGCTCAAGGGGGCCATGGAGCAGCTGGTCCACGACGCCCTCGAACAGGCCTCCGTAGACCTCAAGGAGAGCATCCAGAGCCAACTGAAGGAGAGCCTGCCGTCGGTCCTCGACCGGTTGTCGGGAAAGTGAAAATCGTTACAAGCGGGTAACGATTCGATGAATTCTCCTCTATCCTGGATTCACGACCGGAGGCAGCGGAACCCAGCCGAACCGGGACCTCGCTGATTCCGCCAAGGGGACGCCGCCGCCCCGCCCCCATCAAATTAGGGAGAACGTCCGTGGGATTCCTGAAAAACCTGACCCTTCTTCAGAAGTTCCTGTTGGCCGGCGGCCTGCTGGTCCTCACCATCCTCGGCGAAATGACCCTCTCGGTGGTGCGCATCGGCCAGGTCGCCGAGAGCAGCCAGCGGGTCGAGTCCTCCGCCATCCCGATCCTCAACCGTTCCCACGAGCTGAAGCTGGCGGTGGTCCAGGTGCAGCAGTGGCTCACCGACATCAGCGCCACCCGCGGGCAGGACGGTCTCAACGACGGCTTCGACGAAGCCGCCGCCAACGCCAAGCGGTTCCACACCCTGATCGATGAGCTGAAGCAGCTCGACCCGGCCAACCGACCGCGCTACGAGCAGATGGTCCCGGTATTCGAACGCTACTATCAGGTGGGCCGCGAGATGGCGGAGGCCTACATCGCTGGCGGCCCGGCACAGGGCAACCAGCTGATGGGCCGCTTCGACGACGCCGCCAGCGCGCTGGCCAAGGAGGTCGAACAGTTCGTCGAGGCGGTCCACCGCACGACCGACGCCGACCTGACCCGCCAGCATCAGGCCACCAGCGCCCTGCGCGACGGCCTGATCGGCGCCTCCGTGCTGATGGTGCTGATCCTCGCCCTCAACGTCATGGTGATCCGCAACGCCCTCTCGCCGATCCCGCGGATCGCCGCCGGATTGAACCGCATTGCCGGCGGCGACCTCACCGGCGCCGACGTCACCACCCGCTGCCGCGACGAGATCGGCATGCTCGCCGACGACCTCAACGCGATGAAGCACAACCTGCGCGAGATCATCCAGCGGGTCGCGAGCTCCTCCGAACAGGTGGTGAGCGCCACCAGCCAGCTCGCCACGGTCACCGATCAGGTCCGCGCAGGTGCCGGCAACCAGCTGAACGACGTGGAGCGCATCGTCGGCGCCATGGAGGAGATGGGCAGCACCGTCACCGAGGTCTCCCACAACGCCGACAGCGCCGCCGATGCGGCCCACCAAGCCGACGAGGCGGCCGCCGGCGGCAAACAGGCGATGGCCCGGGTCACCGGTTCGATCCGCAATCTGGCCGCCGACGTCGAACGGGCCGCTGAGGTGATCAATACCCTCGACCAGGAGAGCGAGAACATCGGCAACATCCTCGACGTGATCCGCGCCATCGCCGACCAGACCAACCTGCTGGCACTGAACGCCGCCATCGAGGCGGCCCGCGCCGGGGAACAGGGACGCGGCTTCGCGGTGGTCGCCGACGAGGTGCGCACCCTGGCCTCGCGCACCCAGAAGTCCACCGAGGAGATCCAGGAGATGATCCAGCGCCTGCAGAGCGGGGCGCGCAACGCGGTGGAGGTGATGGGCGAGGGGCGCGGCCAGGCCGAGCGCAGCGTCGGTGAGGTCAACGAGGCGGACGGCCAGCTCGGCGCGATCACCGAGGCGGTCTCCTCGATCACCGCCATGAACCGCCAGATCGCCAACCTCTCCAGCGGCCAGCGGACGGCGGCCGATGCGATGTCCGAACACGTCGCCAGCATCCGCCGCGCCGCCCAGGAGAGCGCCGGCGGCATCGGCCAGGTCGCCGACTCCAGCCACGAACTGCAACGCCTCGCCGGCGAACTGCGCACCCTCGCCTCGCGCTTTGCCCTTTGAGGTTCGGAGGGAAGAGAGGGCTGGGAGGGGCATCGGGGAGTGTAAGCGCTCTTTGAGCACGGTGCGTTCGTTCAGCACGGCGCCCCGCGGGCGCCGTGCTGAACGAAACTGCTACCGACAAATTCACTCCGGAACAAGCAAGCGAAACACAAAACGCTCTTCCCCTTCGCGTTCTTCGTGCCTCCTCCTTCGCGCCCATCGTGTTACAGAACCAACCTCCCCGTCGGCACAACCTATCCGCAGCGGCACAACCCCCGGACCCGCCGCAGTCCCCATGCGTCCACGCCCTCCGTGGTGAAATTCGGCTTCTCCGCCCCCGCGCCCCGTACGGTATAATTGCCGGCTTTCGCGCCCCTCCGCCGGGCCCTCCCCTTTCCCAAACCGTGACGACCCGACCCCATGGAAAAGAGCTACGACCCCCATTCGATTGAGCAGCGCTGGTACCAGACCTGGGAGAGCAACGGCTGGTTTGCCCCTTCTATGGAAGGGGGCAACGCCTACTGCATCATGATCCCGCCGCCCAACGTCACCGGCAGCCTGCACATGGGCCACGGCTTCAACAACACGGTGATGGACACCCTGGTCCGCTACCGCCGGATGAAGGGCGACAACACCCTCTGGCAGCCCGGCACCGACCACGCCGGCATCGCCACCCAGATGGTGGTGGAGCGCCAGTTGGAGGCCGCGGGCAAGACCCGCCACGACCTCGGCCGTGACGTCTTCATCGACCGCGTCTGGGAGTGGCGCGGCGAATCGGGCGGCGCGATCACCCGCCAGTTGCGCCGCCTCGGCTCCTCACTCGACTGGCAGCACGAGCGCTTCACCATGGACGAGGGGCTCTCGGACGCGGTCAAGGAGGTGTTCGTCCGGCTGTTCGAAGAGGGACTGATCTACCGCGGCAAGCGGCTGGTCAACTGGGACCCCAAGCTGCACACCGCGGTCTCCGACCTGGAGGTGCTCAACGAAGAGGAAAAGGGGCACATGTGGCACATGCGCTACCCCCTCTCCAACGGCACCGGCCATCTGGTGGTCTCCACCACCCGCCCCGAGACCATGCTCGGCGACTGCGCGGTGGCGGTGAACCCCGAGGACGAGCGCTACAAACACCTGATCGGCGAGCTGGTGGAGCTGCCGCTGACAGACCGCAAGATCCCGATCGTCGCCGATGAGCACGCCGACCCCGAGTTCGGCACCGGCTGCGTCAAGATCACCCCCGCCCACGACTTCAACGACTACGCGGTATGGCAGCGCCACCGCGACGAGCTGGCGATCAGCCGCCAGATCCACGGTGGGCTGATCAACATCTTCACCCCCGACGCGGCGATCCGCGACAACGAGGAGGACGAGGACCTGCTGATCCCGCCGGCCTACATCGGTCTCGACCGCTACGAGGCGCGCAAGCGCATCGTCGCCGACCTGGAAGAGGCGGGCCTGCTGGAGCAGATCGTCGACCACAAGCTGATGGTCCCCCGCGGCGACCGCTCCGGCGCGGTGATCGAGCCCTACCTCACCGACCAGTGGTACGTGAAGGTCGCCCCGCTGGCCAAACCCGCCATCGAGGCGGTGGAGAGCGGCCGGATCAAGTTCGTCCCCGACAACTGGAAGAACACCTACTACGAGTGGATGCGCAACATCCAGGACTGGTGCATCAGCCGCCAGATCTGGTGGGGCCACCGCATCCCGGCGTGGTACGACGACGCCGGCAACGTCTACGTCGGCCGCTCGGAAGAGGAGGTGCGCGAGAAGCACAGCCTCTCTGCCGACTACCCGCTACGCCAGGACGAGGACGTCCTCGACACCTGGTTCAGTTCCGCGCTGTGGCCCTTCTCCACCCTCGGCTGGCCGGAGGACACCGACCGATTGAAGGCGTTCTACCCGACCAACGTGCTGGTCACCGGCTTCGACATCATCTTCTTCTGGGTCGCGCGGATGATCATGATGGGCCTCAAGTTCATGGACCAGGTGCCCTTCCACGAGGTCTACGTCCACGGTTTGGTGCGCGACTCCCAGGGCAACAAGATGTCCAAGTCGAAGGGCAACGTACTCGACCCCATCGACCTGATCGACGGCATCGAGCTGGAGGCGCTGATCGCCAAGCGCACCAGCGGCATGATGCAGCCCCACCTCAAGCAGAAGATCGAGAAGCAGACGCGCAAGGAGTTCCCCGACGGCATCCCCGCCTTCGGCACCGACGCACTGCGCTTCACCTTCGCATCCCTGGCCTCCACCGGCCGCGACATCAACTTCGATCTCGGGCGCATCGAGGGCTACCGCAACTTCTGCAACAAGCTGTGGAATGCCGCCCGCTATGTGCTGATGAACACCGAGGGGCAGGACTGCGGGCAGAGCGATGGCGAGGTGGAACTCTCCGCCGCCGACCGCTGGATCATCTCCCGCTTGCAACAGGCGGAGCAGACCGTCAACGGCGCCCTCGATGGTTACCGCTTCGACCATGCCGCCCAGGCGATCTACGAGTTCACCTGGAACGAGTACTGCGACTGGTATCTGGAGCTCTCCAAGCCGGTACTCAATGATGAAGGCGTCTCCGAGACCCAGCTGCGCGGCACCCGCCGCACCCTGGTCCGCGTACTGGAGACCATCCTGCGCCTAGCCCACCCGATCATGCCCTTCATCACCGAGGAGATCTGGCAGACGGTGAAACCGCTGGCGGGAAAATCGGGCGAGACGCTGATGCACGAGCCCTATCCGGAGGCCGACGACACCCTCGTCAACGCCGCGGCGTTGGCCGAAGTGGAGTGGGTGAAACTCTTCATCATGGGCGTGCGCAAGATCCGCTCCTCCATGAACATCGCCCCGGGCAAGCCGCTGCCGGTACTGCTCAGCGGCGGCGATGAGAGCGACCGCGCCCGCAGCGGGACCTATCAGCTCTACCTCACCAAGCTGGCCCGCCTGGAGTCGCTCGTCTGGGTGGCCGAGGAGGAGGCCCCCGAATCGGCCACCGCCCTGGTCGGCGAGATGAAGATCCTCATCCCGATGGCCGGGCTGATCGACAAGGAGGCGGAACTGGCACGCCTGGGCAAGGAGATCGAGCGCCTGCGCGGCGAGATCGCCAAGGGCGAGGCGAAGCTCAACAACCCCTCTTTCGCCGACAAGGCCCCTGCCCAAATCGTCGACGGCGTGCGACACAAAGTAGAAGAGAACCAAGCTGCCTTGGAACAACTCACGGATCAGTTGGAAAAAATTAAAGCCCTATGAAAATGAGATGGCCGCGGACACGCGGCCATCTTCGCCAACATTGTGCAAGTAGAGGGGAGCCAACGCGTCCGAGCGTTTGCGTCTTTTTTCACCTACTGCGGCGCCTGAACGATACCGGTACCGACATCTTCCCAATCCGAGTTTGAGACCAGCGGGCTCATCGACCCGCTAGCAACTAGCCTTGCCATGAGAGCGTCACCGCTGATTCGCCCGTGGTGAGATATCTGTTTGCCCGCCCACAAGGCAGCCACGCCCGCCACATGGGGGGTGGCCATACTCGTGCCACTCATGGAGACAAGCCCGCCACCAAGCGCAGCGGAGATCACATCGACTCCTGGAGCGGAGACATCGACGGCTGAATTGGAAAAATCGGCCACTTCCAACCCGTTGGGGGTTTCACCCAACGCGCCAACAGCCACAATACCCGTACCCGCAGCAGGTGGAGCGGCAGCGATCTCGTAGGCAGGTCGATCACTTTCATTTCCGGATGCGGACACGATGACGCAACCTTGGCCCATGGCTCCGTATGCCTGCACAGATCGCGATAACTGAGTGAATAGGTTGACGTTGGCGCGATACCCCTCGAGAGCTTTGGAAGTTGCCGGATTGACATCCATCCCCTGACCAACCAAATAACTGACATAACCCGGAAAATCGATCCCTAGCGACATCGAAATAACATTTGCACCGTTGTGCAAAGCCCATTGAACCGCTTTAGATATGATCAAAGAGGAGCCCCCACCCTCCCCCAAGACCTTCCCGATAAGCGCCTTATCAATATTTCGTGCGACACCTATACGATAACCATCGACATCTCTGCCAAAGATGGTTCCCGCACAATGAGTTCCATGACCATGCAAGTCATCGTCACTTTCAGCTGTGAAATTCCGTTGAACAATATTCATACCACTAAAAGCAGTGTGATTCGGATCAATTCCTGTATCCAAGACCGCCACGCAGACCCCAGCCCCATCAAAATTCGACACCAGGGCGCCAACCGCCTCAATACCCCACGTTGCAGAAGTACCAACGGGAACGGCCGAGTCTTTCACGGAAACCGGATCGATTAGCTTCATCTGCATAACCGGCGCGACCGCATACGTTTGGGGATCTCTTCTTAGATCATGCCGCTCCGACTTGGTCAGCTCAGCCTCGTGAATGACGAGTGATTCTTCGTCTGCCGAGCCGTCTCTGGAGCCGCGAAAAGCGGTTGAAGCCGTTGCACGGAAAGAGCCATCAAACCCCAAGTTTTCCAACGACGGTGTCATCCGCCCACGGTTTTGCAGGACCACGTATTTCTCAATCATTGCCAACGTCCTCCGTAACTAAAAATGCAAAATATTTACTTAACCAGACTGACCGTTTTCTTCTGAAGCCACTCTCTGACACTGAACTATTCGAGCGACCGTCCCCCATGGGACAAGGAATATTTAGCCTACGAAACTATTAAGCACAAGATTCAGATGCCTCTAAATCCATATAGAAACAATAAATGTTCAGAATTCACTCAACGCATTCGACAATCCACGACCCAATCAATTACACTGGGCATGCATTTCCCCTGATAACATCACCCCATCAGCCCCCACTCCAACTGCCGCACCGGCTATCCCAACACCTGACGGTTCCTGGTTGTCGATATTGCGCATACAATGGCCCCAGCATTAACCCGCGTTTAATCTCTTACGACGGGCTGACGCCCGAAGCAACGAGCATCGTGACCAAAAACAACAGTAAACTACGCGACTGGATCTACGTCGCCAACTCGCCGATCCACGGCAAGGGGGTCTTCGCCAAGTGCCCGATCCCCAAGGGGCAGTACATCGGCAGCTACCACGGCCCCGCCGCCTCCAGGAACGGCACCTACGTCCTCTGGGTGCAGGAGACAAACGGCGAGTGGCATGGGGTGAGCGGGCGCAACCAGCTGCGCTACCTCAACCACAGCAACACCCCCTGCGCCGAATTCGACGGTGTCCACCTCTACGCCGCCTGCGACATCGACACCCACGAAGAGATCACCTTCAACTACGGCGAAGACCCCGCCGCCTGCCACGAAGACGAGTAGCGGGCGATGAAGCCCAAGACCCCGCAAGCGATGCGCAACCTGATCGCACAGGTGCGTAGCGCGCTACCCTTAGAGCGTAGCGTCGAGGAGCTGTGCGAGGCCGGCTGCACAGTTTGCTCGCCGAAACTACTGGAGTATCTGGCCGGAGAACTGGAGGAATGGGAGGAGCGGCTGGAGCGGGGGGAGGTCCCCACCTTGGGGGACGTGGACCGACTGGCGAAGAGCAGCCGCAAGGTCTACCGCGCACTGGCGAAGGGCGGCGTGGTCCCGCCGCTGGAGAAAGAGTAGAGACGGCCTGCGGGCACGGCGGCGCAAACGACCGCCTCAGATCAGGATCAGCAGGTTCTCCAGGTACTCCCGCAGGTGGCGCGCGCCCTCCTCTTCGAGGTCGGTGAAACGCACCGCCACCCGGTGCAGCCCCCCGTCCTGCGGCTGACAACGCACCACCTCCACCCGGGCATCCACCGGATAGGTGACGTTGGCCACCGGATCGGCCAGGGAGAAACCGACCCGCAACGCAGCACCGGCGCTCAGTGACCGTTCGGAGACGAAGGCCATGCCGCTCGCCGACAGGTCATGCACCATCCCCGACAACCCGACCTCGTCACCCGCCTCGCCCCCCGTCTCACCGCAGGGCGAGAGGGTCACCCGCTGCGCCCCGCGGCGCTCATGCTCTTTCATGGCACTTCCCGAATATCGTGTAAAAGTGATTCCGCCGATGTTCCCCGCCGCTGCCGCCGCGGTCAATCCCGACCGACTCCCCGATCCCCACTATAGCCGACAACCCGGTTTGCACGCCGCTCTTCGCCTTCGCCCGCAAAAAGCTATCATGGGCCCCATGATCGTCGAGCTGCTGAAACCGCTGGTCCGCGGCCTGCTGCGCCTGCTCTTCCGGGTGCGCATCCACGGCTTCGAGCACTACCTGCGCGCGCCCACCCCGGCGCTGGTGGTGGCCAACCACACCTCCTTTCTCGACGCGGTGCTGCTCACCCTGTTCCTCCCCGACCGCCCCAGCTTCGTGGTCAACACCTACGTCGCCGAGGCGTGGTGGCTCCGCCCGCTGCTGCCGGTGGTCGACTTCTTCCCCATGGACCCGCTCAATCCGCTGTCGGTGAAGTCGCTGATCCACCACCTCAAGGCCGGCCACCGGGCGGTGATCTTCCCCGAGGGGCGGATCACCGTCACCGGCACCCTGATGAAGATCTATCCCGGCCCGGCGATGGTCGCCGACCGCGCCGGCTGCCCGCTGATCCCGCTGCACATCGACGGCCCCCAATACAGCCGCTTCTCGCGCATGCAGGGGCGCTGGCGGCTGCGCTGGTTCCCGCGGGTCACCCTCACCTTCCTGGCGCCGCGCACCCTCGCCGTGGATCCGGCGCTGCGCGGCCGCGCCCGCCGCCGCGCCGCCACCCGCCAACTGGCCCGGCTGATGGCCGAGAACCACTTCGCCACCGCCCCCTGGCGGCGCACCCTCGGCGAGGCGCTGGTCGAGGCACGGCGCACCTATGGCGGCGGCCAGGAGATCGCCGAGGACATCCAGCGCCAGCCGCTCAGCTACAGCGGCCTGCTGCGCAAAAGCCTGGTCCTCGGGCGGTTGTTCGCGCGGGAGACCGAGGCCGACGAGCGGGTCGGCCTGCTGCTGCCCAACACCGTTGCCCTGCTGGTCTCCTTCTTTGCCCTCAGCCTGCGCGGACGGACCCCGGCGCTGCTCAACTTCACCGCCGGCCCCGCCGCGCTGCTCGACGCCTGCACCGCCGCCACCCTGAAGCGCGTCTACACCTCGCGCAGGTTCATCGCCACCGCCCGCCTGCAACCCCTCGCCGAAGCCCTCGCCCGCAAGGTGGAGCTGGTCTACCTGGAGGATCTGCGCGAGCGCCTCTCCCTCACCGACAAGCTCTACGCCCTGCTCGCCCCGCGGCTGGTGCCGCTGCCACCCGCCGGCCGCCCCGACGACCCCGCGGTGGTGCTCTTCACCTCCGGCTCCGAGGGTACCCCCAAAGGGGTGGTGCTCTCCCACGCCAACCTGCTGGCCAACCGCTACCAGGTCGCCGCCGAGTTCGACTTCGGCCCGTGGGACACGGTGCTCAACGCCCTGCCGATGTTCCACTCCTTCGGCCTCACCGCCGGCACCCTGATCCCGCTGCTCGGCGGCGCCAAGGTGTTTCTCTACCCCTCGCCGCTGCACTACCACACCATCCCCGAGCTGGCCTACGACCGCAACGCCACCGCGCTGCTCGGCACCGACACCTTCCTGCGCGGCTACGCCCGCCGTGCCGATCCGATGGACTTCCGCGCCGTGCGGGTGGTGATCGCCGGCGCCGAGCCGCTGCGCGAGGAGACCCGGCGGGTATGGGCCGAGCGCTTCGGCGTGCGTCTGCTGGAGGGCTACGGCGCCACCGAGACCGCGCCGGTGCTCGCCGCCAACTCGCCCCACGCCAACCGCCCCGGCAGCGTCGGCCGGCTGCTCCCCGGCATCGACCACCGCATCGAGCCGGTGGAGGGGATCACCGACGGGGGACGGCTGATCGTCCGGGGCCCCAACGTGATGCTCGGCTACCTCAAGGCCGACCGCCCCGGCCGGCTCCAGCCCCCCGCGGCCGGCAGCGAACCCGGCTGGTACGACACCGGCGACGTCGCCACCCTCGACGAGGAGGGGTTCCTCACCCTCCGCGGCCGCCTCAAGCGCTTCGCCAAGGTAGCCGGCGAGATGGTCCCGCTGGGCGCCGCCGAGGCGCTGGCCGAGCGCACTTGGCCCGACCACCACCACGCGGTGGTGGCGCTGCCCGACGAGCGCAAGGGGGAGCGGCTGATCCTGCTCACCGACTGCCGCGAGGCGACCCCCGCGGCACTGCTGGCGCAGGCCCGCCACGAAGGGCTCAACGAACTGCTGGTGCCCCGCCGCATCCACACCGTCGAGCGTCTCCCGTTGCTCGGCAGCGGCAAGACCGACTACCCCGCCGCCACCCGCCTCGCCCGATCCCTATAGGGTGGCCCTTGGCCACCGCTGCCGAACGGAACTCCGCTCGGTTGCGTCGCCCTCCGCCTTCCCGAGCGCTGCCTTCGTTCAGCGCGGCGCGCACAGCGCGCCCTATAGGGCGGCCTGCGGCCGCCGCAATCTCCCCGCCGGCACCACGCCCCTTCCGCGAGCCGCCAGGGCAAGGCCCGTCTCCTAATCGACGGCCCCAGCGGATACGCCCCGCGAAGAAGACGTGCCTCACCGCCGCCTGACGAGCCACTCCCGCAACGCCTCCGCGACCCGCTCCACCACCTCCGCCCAGTCGCCGAAACGCCGCTGGCGGAACAGCCGCATCACGCCGGGATACCAGGGGGAATCTTCACGCTCCGTGAGCCAGCGCCAGTCGGGCACCAACGGCAGCAGCACCCATACCCGCCGCCCCAGCCCGCCGGCCAGATGGGCCACCGCGGTATCGACGGTGATCAGCAGGTCCAGTTCGCCAAGCAGGGCGGCGCTGTCGGCGAAGTCCTCCAGCAACCCACCCACGGGCAGAACCTGAGGCGGCGCGTCGGCCTCCGCCCTCCCCTTCTGCAGCGAGACCCAGCTCACCTCGGCCACCGCCAGCAGCGGCGCCAGCAGCGACGGCGGCAGGGATCGATTGTGGTCATTGTGATGGCCGGGGTTGCCGGCCCACACCAGACCGATCCGCGGCCGCCCGCGGTCGGCCAGCGCCTCGGCCAGCGGCGACCGCAGCGGCGGGGGCACTGGCAGGTAGGGGAGCCGGGCGGGGATCGACGCGGCGTCGCTGGCGAAGAGGCCCGGCAACGAGGGGAGTGCGGCCTGGCGCTGATAGGGCGGCAGCGGCTCCCGCTCGTCGATCACCCGCTCCACCCCTGGCAGGCCACGTAGCAGCGGCGTCAGCGGGCGCGGCACCAGCAGTACCACCCTTCCCGCGCAACGCTCGATCACCTGCGGCAGGTAACGGATGAACTGGAGGGTGTCGCCGAACCCCTGCTCGGCGTAGAGCAGCAGCACCCCGCCGTCCAGCGGCTCGCCGCGCCACGGCTCGCCGGCGAGCGATTGAACGCCGGCACCAGGCACCGCGGCGCGCCATTCGTAGAGCGGCCACCCCTCGGCGAACCGCCCCTGCAGCAGGTGCAGCATGCCGCGGTTGAGGTTGGCCTCGGGGTCGTCGGGGCGGTGGCGCAGCACCTCGTCGAAGGCCGCCTCCGCCCCCGCCAAGTCACCGCTGAGGAACAGCACCTTGCCCAGGTTGTTGCGCGCATCGAGGAAGCCGGGCATGGCCGCGAGGAGGGCGAGCAGCACCTCCTTCGCCTCGTCCAACCGCCCCAACTGCTCCAGGGTGACGCCGAGGTTGTTGGCGGCGGTGAGGTAGTCGGGGCGCAGCGCCAGCGCTTGGCGGTAGCCGGTGCAGGCCTCCTCCAGCCGGCCGGCGGCGCGCAGCGCGTTGGCCCGGTTGTACTGCACGTCGGGGGCGTCGGGGGTGAGCCGCAGCGCCCGCTCGGCACTCTCCAGCGCCCCGCTCACCTCGCCCAGCTCCAGGCGCACCACCGACAGCGCCGAGTGGGCGGCGGCGAAGTGGGGATTGCGCAGGAGCGACTTGCCGATCCGGTCGGCGGCGGCCGCCAGGTCCCCCTGCTGTTGGGCGATCACGCCGAGGAGATAATGGGCGTCGGCGTTCTTCGGCTGCACCTTCAGCACCCGGCGATAGCGCGCCGCCGCCTCGTCGAGACGGCCGGCACGGTGGAGTTCCATCCCCTGCTGGAGGAGCTTTTGCGGGTCTTTCATGGTCACGCGATGTCTCTTTCGGAAGTACGGGAGACTACCATTTCCGCTCCCGATCCGCCGGCCCCCGCGGACATAGCCCCGAAAAAATGCCGGCCAGGTGGGCCGCAACGCCATTCGGTCACGCCATCCTCAACCCGTGGGAGCGGCTCCGACGGGAAAAGTGCGTTTCGGTTCGGGCCATTGGGACAGGCCGGGGAAATCCAGTAGAATTACCGCCCTTTTCCGAGCCCCCATCATTCCCGACAGGCCCCCACAGGAGCGAGACCATGAGCGCCACGATCATCGACGGCAAGGCGATCGCCGCGGACATCCGCCGCGAGGTGAAGGAGGCGGTGGACGCGCGGCGCGCCAAGGGGCTGCGGGCGCCGGGGCTGGCGGTGGTGCTGGTGGGCCAGGACCCCGCCTCCCGGGTCTACGTCGGCAGCAAGCGCAGGGGCTGCGCCGAGGTGGGCTTCCACTCGCTCTCCCATGACCTCTCCGCCGATACCGATCAGGCGACGCTGTTGGCGCTGGTCGATGAGCTCAACGCCGATCCGGCCATCGACGGCATCCTGGTGCAGTTGCCGCTGCCCGAGCAGATCGATCCCACCGCGGTGATCGAGCGGATCGATCCGGAGAAGGACGTGGACGGCTTCCACCCCTACAACGTCGGTCGTCTGGTGATCCGCATGCCGTCGCTCCACCCCTGCACGCCGAAAGGGGTGATGACCCTGCTGGAGCGTTCGGGGATCGACTGCGAGGGGAAGGAGGCGGTGGTGGTGGGCGCGTCCAACATCGTCGGCCGCCCGGCGGCGCTGGAGCTGCTGGCCAAGCGGGCGACGGTGACCGTCTGCCACAGCCGCACCAGGGACCTGGAGTCCCACGTGCGCCGCGCCGAGATCCTGGTGGTCGGGGTGGGCATTCCGAACTTCATCCCCGGCGAATGGATCCGCGAGGGGGCGGCGGTGATCGACGTCGGCATGAACCGGCTGGAGAGCGGCAAGCTGGCGGGCGACGTGGACTTCGAGGGCGCCAAGGAGCGCGCCGGCTGCATCACCCCGGTCCCCGGCGGCGTCGGCCCGATGACCATCGCCACCCTCCTGCAGAACACCCTGCGCGCCTGCGAGGCCCGCGACTCGTGAGTCCTTTTTGAGTCCTCATGGGTAACGCGGAGGACGCAGAGACGCAGAGAACGCAAAGTTTCTTGGTGCGCTTCGCGCACAACGAAAGAAGGCCATGGAGAAACGTCATGGCCTTCTTCGTATTTACGCCTTCTATTCTCTCCTCCGCGTTCTCTGCATCTTTGCGATCTCTGCGTCGATCGACCCACCTCAACCGAGTCCACGTTCCAGATCGGCCTTCAGGTCGTCGACCGTCTCCAGCCCCACCGAGACGCGCAGCAGGCCGTCACGAATGCCGGCGTCCGCCTTCTGCTCGGGGGTGAGGCGGCCGTGGGTGGTGGTGGCCGGATGGGTGATGGTGCTCTTGGCATCCCCCAGGTTGGCGGTGATCGAGAGGATGCGGGTGGCGTCCACCACCCGCCAGGCCGCCTCCCTCCCCCCTTTGACCTCGAAGGAGAGGACGCCGCCGTAGCCGCTCTGCTGGCGGCTCGCCAGGGCGTGCTGCGGGTGGGATTCCAGGCCGGGATAGTGGACCCGCGCCACGTTGGGCTGCGCCTCCAGCCAGCGCGCCAGCTCCAGGGCGTTGGCGCAGTGCGCTTCCATGCGCAGCCGCAACGTCTCCAACCCCTTGAGGAAGACCCAGGCGTTGAACGGGCTCATCGACGGGCCGGCGGTACGCACCACGCCGTAGACCTCCTCCCCCACCAGCGCCTCGCTGCCCACCACCGCACCGCCCAGCGCGCGCCCCTGGCCATCGATGTACTTGGTGGCGGAGTGGATCACCAGGTCGGCGCCCAGCTCCAGTGGGCGCTGCAGGGCGGGGGTGCAGAAGACGTTGTCCACCGCCAGCAGGCAGCCGTGTTCGTGGGCCAGCTGGGCCAGGGCGGCAACGTCGGCCACCTCGGTGAGCGGATTGGAGGGGGTCTCCAGGAAGAGCAGACGAGTGTTGGGGCGGATCGCCCCGCGCCAGGCGTCCAGGTCGCCGAGGGCGACATAGCTGATCTCGATCCCGAAACGGGAGAGATATTTGTCGAAGAGGACGGTGGTGGAGCCGAAGATCGCCTTCGAGGAGACGAGGTGGTCGCCGCTCTTCAGCAGCCCCATGCAGGTGGCGAGGATCGCGGCCATGCCGGAGGCCGTCGCCACGCAGCGCTCGCCGCCTTCAAGGGCCGCGAGCCGTTGTTCGAAGGTGCGCACCGTGGGATTGGTGAAACGCGAATAGATGTTGCCGGGCTGCTCGCCGGAAAACCGGGCGGCTGCCTCCGCGGCACTGCCGAAGACGTAGCTGGAGGTGGTGAAGATCGGTTCACCATGCTCGCCTTCCGCGGTTCGTTGCTGACCCCAGCGCACCGCACGGGTGTCGAAACCGACCGGGTCATCGTCGAACGGGGTCTCATCGGACATGGAGCGCTACCTGGCGTGGCCGGAAAAAAAGGTCGGCGGCGGACCCCTCCGGACAGGAACCCCGCAAGGGCCCGTCCGCCGCTGAAGCATACCTTCCAACCATGCCACCGCCTTGGGCGACCGGTCGGAGCCGGGGATTCTACTCCTGCAAGGGAGCTCCCCCAACTCTCGCCGCACGTCGGGCGGTCAACCGAGGGAGGGGATGAACCCGCCGCCCTCGGTGCCGTGACGCCTTGCCTGCCCATGGCCGGTTTCTCCGCAACAGGTGAGACGACGGACCTTAGCCGAGCAGCTGCAGCACCTGCTGCGGCAACTGGTTGGCCTGGGCGAGCATGGCCACGCCCGACTGTTGCAGGATCTGGGTTCGCGTCAACTCCGCAGTCTCGGCAGCGAAGTCGGCATCCATGATGCGCGAACGGGAGGCCGAGAGATTCTCGGAGACGTTCTGCAGGTTGCGCACCACCGACTCGAAGCGGTTCTGGATGGTACCGAAATCGGCACGCACCGTGCTCACCCGGTCGAGCATGGTGTCGATCATGGTGATCGCCGAGCGGGCCCCAGCCTGGGTGGCGATGCTCAGCGCACCGCCGGTGCCGTTGAGCGCGCTGCCGATGCCGTTGGTGCCGTTGGCGCTGGCCAGGTTACTGACGTTGAGGCTGAAATAGTCGACACCGGAGACCGCCTTGGCACCGACGTGGAAATTGATCTCGGCGGAGGCGCCGAGGATCTTCACGCCGTTGAACTCCACCGCCTTGGTGATGCGGATGATCTCGCTCTGCAGCGCCGACACCTCGTTCTGCAGGCTGGTACGGTCACCGGTGGTGTAGGTACCGTTGGCCGACTGCACCGCCAGCTCACGGATGCGCTGAAGGTTGTTGGTGATCTCCTGCAGCGCGCCCTCGCCGGTCTGCGCGAGCGAGATACCGTCGTTGGCGTTGCGTACCGCCTGATTGAGGCCGGTGATCTGCGCGGTGAAGCGGGTGGAGATGGCCAGACCGGCGGCATCGTCCTTCGCGCTGTTGATCCGCAGACCCGAGGAGAGCCGTTGCAGCGCTACCTGCATGGACCCCTGGGTGGAATTGAGATTTCGCTGAGAGTTCAGCGACATCACATTCGTGTTAATGACCTGTGGCATGGTTCTGTCTCCTGTTTTTTCCTGTTACGGAACGGTCATTTGCCGTCGCCTAACGGAAAGCAGATGTCATGCCAAAACAAATTTTACAGCGAAAACTTCTTATAACTTATTGAAAATAAACCAATTTATTTTTATTGCATCAGTAAAAAATCAACCACTTACCGCGCCTCGAACCGGGGTGACAGATTTTCGACCAGGGGGTGACGGAAAATTGTTGCCGGGGGGCGGCAAAGAGGAAGGGCCCTGCCGCCAGAGCGGCAAACCCGTCTGCCGACAAAAAAACGGCGGCCCGAAGGCCGCCGCCAATAATCAATAAAAACAGGGACTCAGGAAGCCTTCCCCACCCACTAGTTGGCCGACATCCGTTGCGCCTGCAGCCAATCCTCGTTGACCGCATCCTGGAGCTGCTGGATGTGGGGGTGACCGGGACGCTCGCGGGAGATGTAGTCGATCTCGCGCAGCGCCAGCCGGCGGTTGCCCACCTTCAGGTAGCTGAGACCCGCCTTGTAGTACCACTCCACCGCGGTATCCACGTTGCGCTCCACGTTGCGTCCGTGATTGTACATCAGGCCGAGGGTATGCTGGGCATCGGCATGCCCCTGTTCCGCCGCCTCGCGCAGCAGTCCAATACCGCGCATCGGGTTCTTGGTCACGCCGACCCCGTTGAGGTACATCATCCCCAACTCGAACTGAGCGCAGTAGTTGCCGTCAGAGGCACGCTCGTCGAGCTTCTCCGCCATCTCGGCGAAGTCCTTCACCACCACCGGCTTGTAGCCGAAGGAGGCGTAGGGCAGGTTGCAATCGAGGGGGCGATCGGCCGCGGTGGCCGTCGGCGGCGTCGAGGGTGCGGCCGGATCGGCGGCTGCGGCAAGGGGGCCGTAGCAGAGAACTAGAAAGGAAGCGACGGTAAGCGCGCGCATGGGCAGACCTCCTGAAGGCGTAATTCTTACGTGAAGTACGTAATCTTATAGTGTAGGCCGCATTCTCCGCCGGGGAATACGAAGATCCACTGCCATGATCGGACTATTCGTCTGTCAACGAAGTAATGACGGCTTCAGCGGGAGAAGGGGGTTCATCCCCTGTCGGAGGTCAACTTGAAGCGGAAATTGCGACCGATCAACGCTTCTGCCATGCCACCCGATCGCGCAGGTAGACCGGCAGCGCCGCCTCCGCCGTCACCCCGCCTTCCTCCTGCAACCGTCGGGCACCCAGGGCGGCCACATGACGGGCCCGCGGCAGGCCATCGCCTCGCCACCCTTCCAGACGATCGCCGAACCGCCCGGCCAGCGCCGCGCCGTACGCCTCCCAACCGCTGCCGAACCCCCACCATCCCGCCCCTCCCGGGAGCGACGCCGACTCCGGCGGGAGCACCCGCTCCTCACCCAGCAGACGCACCAGGCGTTCGACATCGGCCTCGAAACAGCCCCAGTAGAGCTCGCCCATCCGCGCATCGACGGCGGCCACCACCCGCTGCGCACCCAACGCCTCGGTGCCGCCGAGGGCCAGCGCCGCCAGGGTGGAGACCGGCGCCACCGGCAAATCGGCGCCGAAGGCGATCCCCTGGACCACCCCGGTGACGATGCGCACCCCGGTGAACGAACCGGGCCCTCGGCCGAAGGCGATTCCGTCGAGCTGCCCGAGGGAGAGCCCCCCATCCGCCAGCAGCGACTCGGCCCACGGCAACAACAGTTGGGCATGGCGACGAGGCGCCACCTCGAAGCGCTCGCGCACCTCGCCGCCGAGCCACAGGGCGACGGAGCAGGCTTCGGTGGAGGATTCGAAGGCGAGGAGTTTCAGTGGGTCAATTCCAGGGAGGTGACGCCGCCCATGTAGGGCTGGAGGGCAGCGGGAATGGCGACGCGGCCGGCGCCGTCCTGGTAGTTCTCCATCACCGCCACCAGGGCGCGGCCGACCGCCAGCCCCGAGCCGTTGAGGGTGTGGACCAGCTCCGGCTTGCCGCTCTCGGGATTGCGCCAGCGCGCCTTCATGCGCCGTGCCTGGAAGTCGAGGAAGTTGGAGCACGAGGAGATCTCGCGATACTTCCCCTGCCCCGGCAGCCACACCTCCAGGTCGTAGGTCTTGGCCGCCGAGAAGCCCATGTCGCCGGCACACAGCGCCATCGTGCGGTAAGGAAGCTCCAGGCGCTGGAGCACCTGCTCGGCGTGGCCGGTCAGCTCTTCGAGGGCGTTCCACGAGTCCTCGGGGCGCACCACCTGCACCAGCTCCACCTTCTCGAACTGATGCTGGCGGATCATGCCTCGGGTGTCCTTGCCGTAGGAGCCCGCCTCGGAGCGGAAGCAGGGGGTGTGGGCGACGAACTTGAGCGGCGCCTCGACGATCTCGTCGCGCACCAGATTGGTCACCGGCACCTCGGCGGTGGGGATCAGGTAGTAGCCCGGCTCGCTGCGCATGCGGAAGAGGTCCTCCTCGAACTTGGGCAACTGACCGGTGCCGCGCAGGGAGTCGGCGTTGACCAGGTAGGGGACGTACATCTCGCGATAGCCGTGCTCGGTAGTGTGCAGATCGAGCATGAACTGGATCAGCGCCCGGTGCAGGCGGGCCAGCGGGCCGCCCAGCACCGCGAAGCGGGAGCCGGCGATCTTGGCGGCGGTCTCGAAGTCGAGCATCTGCAGGTGCTCGCCGAGGTCGACGTGGTCGAGGGGCTCGAATTCGAACGCCTGCGGCGTACCCCAGCGGCGCACCTCGACGTTGTCCTCCTCCGATCGCCCGTCGGGGACGCTCGCGTCGGGCAGGTTGGGGATGCCGAGGACGATCTCGTCCAGCACCACCTGGAGCGCGGCCAGCTCCTCGTCGGCGGCCTTCAGCTGATCGCCGAGGCCGGCCACCTCATCGAGCAGCGGCTGGATGTCCTCGCCGGCCGCCTTCGCCTTGCCGATCCCCTTGGACTTGGCGTTGCGCTCCGCCTGGAGCTGCTGCTGACGCACCTGCACCTCCTTGCGGGCACCTTCCAATTCGGCAAGTTTGGCGGTATCCAGTTCGAAGCCGCGCCGTTTCAGCGCGGCGGCGGTCTGCTCCAGTTCGTTGCGCAGCAGTTTCGGGTCGAGCATCGTTGAGCCTTGTAGTTCGTTGTCTTAATCGTTGACCCGGGCGGGCCAGCTGACGATGTGGCCCGGCCCGATGGAATCATGGAGGTCGGCGATGATCTGTGCCGCCCGTTCCGGGGTATCGAAGAACTCGATCACCAACGGCAGGTCGAGGGAGAGATCCACCAGGGTCGTGGTGTGCAGCACCCCGGAGCCGCCGTAGCCGGCCACCCCGCGGAAGACGGTCACCCCGCGCACCTGCTCCTCTTCGTGCAACCGTTGCAGCAGCTCGGGGAGGGAACCCTTCCCCTCGCGCCAGTAGATGCGCACCATGGTGACTTCGCTCACAGCTCCCTCCCGAGGAGTACGCCGAGTCCGGCGGCGGTGATACAGAGCGCCACGCTGACCAGGACGTTGATCCCCGCCTTCAACGGCTCCCCCGCCTCGATCAGGTTGAGGGTCTCCAGGGAGAAGGTGGAGAAGGTGGTGAAGGCGCCGAGCAGGCCGACGGTGAGCGCCGCCCGCACCTCCGCGGGGCCGGCCATCCGGTCGACCAGCAACACGTAGAGAAAGCCCATGGCGAGGCTGCCGGCGACGTTGACCGCCAGCGTCCCCCAAGGGAAGTTGCGGCCGAGCCAGCCGTAGACCGCGGTGGAGACCCAGAACCGCCCCACCGCCCCTACCGCACCACCGGCGGCGATCGCCAATGTTTGTGTCAGTGCCATAGGGCGGGGATTGTAACGCAAGCGTGCGTCGTGGGGGGCGGCGGCATTCGGGCGCCGGATGATCGAAACCGCCTTCAATCCCCCCTCCCGCGAGCCTTGCGATCCAACTCCGCAAGGTAAGCCAAGCGTTCGGCGATCTTGATCTCCATGCCGCGGGGCACCGGCCGGTAGTAGACCCGCTCGCCCAGCTCCTCGGGGAAGTAGGTCTCGCCGGCGGCGTAGGCCTCCGGTTCGTCGTGGGCATAGCGGTAGTCGTGGCCATAGCCCAGCTCCTTCATCAGCCGGGTGGGGGCGTTGCGCAGGTGGATCGGCACCTCCAGCGAGCCGTTCTCCCGCGCATCCTGGAGCGCCGCCTTGTAGGCGGTGTAGACCGCGTTGCTCTTTGGCGCCACCGCCAGATAGGCGACCGCCTGGGCCACCGCCAGCTCCCCCTCGGGGGAGCCGAGCCGCGCCTGGACGTCCCAGGCGTTCAACGCCAGGGTCAGGGCGCGGGGGTCGGCGTTGCCGATGTCCTCGCTGGCCATACGCACCACCCGCCGGGCGACGTAGAGGGGATCGACGCCGCCGTCGATCATCCGGGTGAACCAGTAGAGCGCCGCATCGGGGTTGGAGCCGCGCACCGACTTGTGCAGCGCCGAGATCTGGTCGTAGAACGCCTCACCGCCCTTGTCGAAACGGCGCACCCCACCCGCCACCACCTCGCGGACGATCGCCTCGCTGACCACCTCGCGCCCGCCCTCCGGCTCCGCCAGGTCGGCGGCGATCTCCAGCAGGTTGAGGGCGCGCCGCCCGTCGCCGTCGGCGGCGGCGGCGATCAGATCGCGCAGGGGTTCGGCGATCTCCAGCGGCCGACCGCCGAGTCCGCGCTCGCCGTCGGCCAGCGCCGCATCGACGATCCGCCGCACCGCCTCGATGCCGAGCCCCTTCAACACGTAGGTGCGGGCACGGGAGAGCAGCGCGTTGTTCAGCTCGAAGGAGGGGTTCTCGGTGGTGGCGCCGATGAAGATGACGGTGCCGTCCTCCACGTAGGGGAGAAAGGCGTCCTGCTGGGCCTTGTTGAAGCGGTGCACCTCGTCGACGAAAAGCACGGTGCGCTGGCCGCTACCGCGGGCGCTCTTCGCCTTGGCAACCGCCTCGCGGATCTCCTTCACCCCGCCGAGGACGGCGGAAATCTGCAGGAACTGGGCGCCACAGTAGCCGGCCACCAGTCGCGCCAGGGTCGTCTTGCCGGTCCCCGGCGGCCCCCACAGCACCATCGAGTGGAGGTTGTCCGCCTCGATCGCCCGGCGTAGCGGCTTGCCCGGTCCCACCAGGTGCTCCTGGCCGATGTATTCGTCCAGGGTGCGCGGGCGCATGCGGTCGGCCAGCGGCCGACCGGCGGGGTCGTGGTCGATGAAAAGGTCCATGTCCGCCGTGGTCAGCGACCGGCACCGAGGACGTCCACCCCCGGCGGCGGGACGAAACGGAACAGCCCGGCGGGGAGGGAGGGATTTCGCTCCACATCGGAGAAGGCGATGCGGGTGGTCTGACCGAAGCTGTCGACGACTTCCATCAAGGTCAGTGACTCCCCCTTGAAGGTGAGGCGGATGGTATCGAATTGCCCCTCCCGCTCCTTCGGCGTCAACTCCACCCGCTGGGCCCCGCCGAGGGGGGCGATCTCGACGATGTCGAAGCGGCTCTCCAGCGCCTCGCCGCCGGTGAGCAGGAAGGCGGGAGTGCTGCCCAACCCCTCCTCCAGGGGCTTCACCGTCACCTGCTCCAGGTCGGTGTCGTAGAACCAGAGCTTCTCGCCATCGGCGACGATCTGCTGGCGGTAGGGTTGCAGGTAGTCCCAGCGAAAGCGGCCGGGGCGCTGGATCGCCACCGTTCCGGAGGCGTGTTGCAGCGCCCCCTTCTGGCGGTCGAAGAGCTCCTGGGTGAATTTCGCGCGCAGGGAGTGGACCTGATCGAAGAAGGCGTGCAGGGCGTCGGTCGCCTCGCCGGCATGGGTCGAAACATTGGCGACGATGCCGGTCAGCAACATGAAGGCGGAAAGGAGAATTCGTTTCATGGGTGGGTGCCGTTCACTGGACGTGGGTCGATGAATGGTAGGACGTGCCGAAACGGGCGCGCGGCGATCTCGGGTGAAAGGTAAAAGGTTAAAGGACCTTCGATCAACACCATCGCGTCATCAAGGCTGCGCTGCGCGGAAAGCAAGGTGTCGAATAGGGCACGGTCTCTCTTCCCTTTGACCTTTGACCTTTGACCTTTCGCCTTTGACCTGAACTAGTCCCCCACCGGCGGCGGCGCCAGCACCTCGCGCGAACCGTTGGAGGCGACCGGGCTGACCACCCCGGCGAGTTCCATCGCCTCCACCAGCCGCGCGGCGCGGTTGTAGCCGATCTTCAGCCGCCGCTGGACACCGGAGACCGAGGCGCGGCGGGTCTCGCAGACGATCTGCACCGCCTGATCGTAGAGCGGATCGCTCTCCGCGTCGCCGCCCTCGCCCGTCGCGCCGTCACCGCCCCCGCCCTCGACCTCTACGTCGCGCAGCACCTCCTCCAAATACTGCGGCTCGCCGGCCCGTTTGAGGAACTCGACGATCTTGTGCACCTCGTGATCGTCGACGAAGGCGCCGTGGACCCGCTGCGGGATGCCGGTGCCGGGGGGAAGGTAGAGCATGTCGCCGTGGCCGAGCAGGGTCTCGGCGCCCATCTGGTCGAGGATGGTGCGCGAATCGATTTTGGAAGAGACCTGGAAGGCCATGCGGGTGGGAATGTTGGCCTTGATCAGGCCGGTGATCACGTCCACCGAGGGGCGCTGGGTGGCGAGGATCAGGTGGATGCCCGAAGCGCGCGCCTTCTGGGCGAGGCGGGCGATCAGCTCCTCGACCTTCTTGCCCACGACCATCATCAGGTCGGCGAACTCGTCCACCACCACCACGATGTAGGGGAGCGCCGTCAAGTCCGGCGGCGGCGCCTCGGGATCGAGCGCCTCCTCCGGCTTGTAGAGGGGGTCGGGGATCGGCTCGCCCTTCTCGGCCGCCTCGCGCACCTTGCGGTTGTAGCCGCCGATGTTGCGCACGCCGAGGGCCGCCATCAGGCGGTAGCGCCGCTCCATCTCGCCGACGCACCAGCGCAGCGCGCTGGCCGCCTCCTTCATGTCGGTGACCACCGGGGTGAGCAGATGGGGGATGCCGTCGTAGACCGACAGCTCGAGCATCTTGGGGTCGATGAGGATCAGCCGCACCTCGTTGGCCGACGACTTGTAGAGCATCGACAGCAGCATGGTGTTGACGCCCACCGACTTGCCCGAACCGGTGGTACCGGCCACCAGCAGGTGGGGCATCCGCCCCAGGTCCGCCACCACCGGCTCGCCGGCGATGTCCTTGCCGAGCGCCAGGGTCAGCGGCGACTTGGCGTTGTCGTAGTCCGCCGAGCGCAGGATCTCGCCGAGGGTGACCAGCTCGCGCTCCTCGTTGGGCACCTCCAGGCCGATCACCGACTTGCCGGGGATCACCTCCACCACGCGCACGCTGATCGCCGACATGGCGCGAGACAGGTCCTTGCTCAGATTGCTGATCCGGCTCACCTTGACGCCGGGGGCCGGCTGCAGCTCGAAGCGGGTGATCACCGGGCCGGGGCTCACCTCCACCACCTCCACCTCGACGCCGAAGTCGCGCAGCTTGTGCTCGACCAGCCGCGACATCGCCTCCAGCGCCTGGGGCGAGTAGCCGAGGCTCCCCTCCGGAGGATCATCCAGCAGGGTCAGCGGCGGTCGCTCCCCGGCCCCCACCGGTTCGAACAGCTCGATCTGCCGCTCCTCCTCGACCCGCTTGCTCTCCTCCACCTTTTTCTTCGGCGGGGCGATGACCACCTCGCGCTTCGGCTTGCTCTTGGCCACCTCGAATACCGCTTCACGCTCGGCCCGCGCCCGCTCCCCCGCACGCGTCTCCCGCCGCTGCGCAATTTTCTCGCGGACCCAGGCGACGGCACGCAGGGTCACCCCGCCGGTCCAGTCCATCAGCCACAGCCAGGAGAGGTTGGTGAAGAGGGTGATGCCGGTGAGGAAGAGCGCGAGCAGGAACAGGGTGGCGCCGAGGAAATTGAACACGCCCACCAGCCCGCCGGCCACCAGATCGCCGAGGATGCCACCGGCATTGAGCGGCAGCACGCCCGGCGGCAACGGGTGGTGGAGCACCGCCAGGGCGGTGCCGCTGCACAGGGCGAGAATGAAACCGAACCAGGAGATCGCCAGCACCGCCGGCCGGAACCCCTCCACCGAGCGGAAACCGCGATAGACCAGCAGCGCGCTGTAGCCCACCATGATCGGCACCAGATAGGCCATGTAGCCGAAGAGGTAGAAGAAGATATCGGCAAACCAGGCGCCGACGATACCCGCCGAGTTGACCGCCTGTTCGCGCAGCCCGCTGTGGGACCAACAGGGGTCGCCCGCGTCGTAGGTGACCAGCGCGATGAACAGCACCACCGCCAGCGCGCCGATCAGCCACAGCCCCGCCTCGCGCAGGCCGCGAACCATCCGCTCCGGGAGGATCACCTTCTCCGGTTGCTGCTCTTTAGCGGCTGCTTTCGCCATGGTTCCTGTGGTCTGGGGGAGAGATCGCGCCGAACGCGAAGAGAAGGAAATGCGTGTACGGGCGGTATCTTACCGGAAGGAGCTGAGGCATTACACCACCCCGCACCGGCGACGGTGGAAAATGGACAGGCCATCACAATCTCCGTGGTGAACTCAGCCCCCGAACTCGGCCACCAGCGCCGGATGGACGAAGGCGCCGTCGGCGACGTTGATGCCGGCGGCCAGCGCCGGGTCCGCACGCCACTCGGGCGCCAGCAGCCGCAGCAGATAGGGGATGATCGACGCCGACAGCGCCTGCGAGGCGGAGCGGGGCACCGCGCCCGGCATGTTGGTCACCGCAAAGTGGGTCACTCCGCCCACCTTGTAGGTGGGGTCGGCGTAGTTGGTCGGGCGGGTGGTCTCGACGCATCCGCCCTGGTCCACCGAGATGTCCACCACCACCGCCCCCTCGTTCATCCGCGCCACCTGGGCGGCGCTGACCACACTCGGCGCCCGCCGTCCGGGGAGCAGTACCGCGCCCACCAGCAGGTCGGCGTTCTCCACCGCCCGCTCCACCTCGTCGGGATAGGGGTAGAGGGCGGTGACGTTGGGTCCCAGCGCACGCATCTGCTCCAGCTTGCTCCGCACCCGGTCGAAGACCGTGACGTTGGCACCGATCGCCGCCGCCATCGCCGCGGCCGCACCGCCGGCCACCCCGGCGCCGAGCACGGCAACGTTGCCCCGTTCGGCGGCCGGCAACCCGCCCAGCAGGATCCCGCGTCCCCCCTGGGGCTGGTGCAGCAGATGGGTGCCGATCTGCACCGACAGCCGCCCGGCGATGTCGCTCATCGGCGCCAGCAGCGGCAGCCCGCCCCCCTCCTCCACGGTCTCGAAGGCCACCGCGGTGAGTCCGATGCCGAGCAACGCCTCGGCCAGCTCCCGCTCGGCGGCCAGGTGGAGATAGCAGAAGAGGCGGTGATCCCGGCGCAGCAGCGGCAGCTCCGCCGGCTGCGGCTCCTTCACCTTCACCACCAGCTCCGCCTCGCCGTAGAGCCCCGCCGCGTCGTCGACGATACGCGCCCCGGCGGCACGGAACTCCTCGTCCCCGTAGCCGCTCTTCAGCCCCGCCCCGCCCTCCACCAACACCTGATGACCACGGGCGACCAATTCCGAACAGGCCGCCGGCACCAATCCGACCCGCCCCTCCAGGGGCTTGATCTCTTTGGGAATTCCGATACGCATGACACTCACCGATGGTTGACCTTTCAATCCAGTATACCCCTGAGGCAACGACTCGCCCCGCTCCTGGAATCCGATTAGAATGTCGCGATTTACTCGCGGCCCCCTCCCGGCCTGCGCCGAATGTTCCCCATTGCGAAGGAGTACGACCCCCCATGAGCGACACCAAGCACTGCCGCCTGCTGATCCTGGGCTCCGGGCCCGCCGGCTACACCGCCGCGGTCTACGCCGCCCGCGCCAACCTCAATCCGGTGATGATCACCGGCATGCAGCAGGGTGGCCAGCTCACCACCACCACCGAGGTGGACAACTGGCCCGGCGGCGCCGAGGGGCTCACCGGCCCGCAACTGATGCAGGAGATGCTGGCCCACGCCGAGCGTTTCAACACCGAGGTGATCTTCGATCAGATCAGCGGCGCCGATCTCTCCCGGCGTCCCTTCACCCTCACCGGCGACAACGGCACCTACACCTGCGATGCACTGATCGTCGCCACCGGCGCCTCCGCCATGTACCTGGGGCTCGACTCCGAGGAGAAGTTCAAGGGCCGCGGCGTCTCCGGCTGCGCCACCTGTGACGGCTTCTTCTACCGCGGCCAGAAGGTGGCGGTGGTGGGCGGCGGCAACACCGCCGTGGAGGAGGCGCTCTACCTCTCCAACATTGCCGCCGAGGTGACCCTGATCCACCGCCGCGACACCTTCCGCTCGGAGAAGATCCTCATCGATCAGCTGATGGACAAGGTGGAGAACGGCAACATCCGGCTGGAGCTGTTCCACGAAGTGGACGAGGTGCTCGGCGACGACGCGGGGGTCACCGGCGTGCGGATCAAGAACAACCAGGACGGCTCCACCAAGGAAATCGAGGTAATGGGGCTCTTTATCGCCATCGGCCACAAACCCAACACCGGCCTCTTCGAGGGGCAGTTGGAGCTGGATCACGGCTACATCGTCACCCGCAAGGGGCGCGACGGCAACGCCACCGCCACCTCGGTGGAGGGGGTGTTCGCCGCCGGCGACGTGGCCGACCCGATCTACAAGCAGGCGATCACCTCGGCCGCCTCCGGCTGCCAGGCGGCGCTGGACGTGGAGCGCTTCCTCGAAAATTGATTGTTTCCCGTCCCCACGAAAAAGCCCCGCCGTTGGCGGGGCTTTTTCGTGGGGACGGGAAACAATCAAAATTCAAACGGAAGGCTTCGACCGCCGCGGCCCCACTCCCCGACCGATACGACGTCAAACAGCCACGAGCGCTGGACGAGGCCCCTTTGACCTTTCGCCTTTGACCTCACTTGGCCACCTGCGTCCGCGCGCCTTCCGGCAGGCGGTGGAAGAACTGGTAGTGGTCGCGGCCGTGCTCCTTGACGTGGTACATGGCAACGTCGGCGTTGCCGATCAGGGCATCGACGTCGCGGTCGCCCTTGGAATAGAGGGCGATGCCGATGCTGCCCCCCAATTCACAGCGGTGGCCAACCACCTCCACCGGCTCGTCAAGGCGGGAGAGGATCTTCTGCGCCACCGTTTCCACGTCCTGCTCGTCGATCACGTTCTGCAGGATGATGACGAACTCATCCCCCCCCATCCGCGCCACCGTATCGGTTTCGCGCACGCAACTCTTCAACCGCCACGCCACCTCCTGGAGCACCACGTCACCCGCCTCGTGGCCATAGCTGTCGTTGATCGGCTTGAACTTGTCGAGGTCGATGAACAGCACCGCCATGTCGCTGCGCTGCCGGCGCACCCCGGCGATCGCCTGCTCCAGACGGTCCATCAGCAACATCCGGTTGGGCAGTCCGGTGAGCATGTCATGGGTCGCGAGGTGCTCCAGCCGCTGCTCGGCCAGCTTCAGCGCGGAGATGTCGGAGAAGATGCCGACATACTGGGAGACCCGCCCGTGGTCGTCCTTGATCGCGCTGATCGAGAGCCACTCAGGGTAGATCTCGCCGTTCTTGTGGCGGTTCCAGATCTCCCCCTGCCACTGCCCTTCACTGAGCAGACACTCCCACATCTGGCGGTAGAACTCGGGCCCCTGGCGCCCCGACTGAAGGATGCTCGGATTGTGTCCCAGCACCTCCTCCTCGGCATAGCCGGTAAAATTGGAGAAGGCGGGATTGACCGAGCGGATGCGCGCCTCGGGGTCGGTGATGATGATCCCTTCGAGGCTGTTCTCGATCACCTTGGCGGAGAGTTTCAATCCCTCCTCCGCCTCACGGCGGTGGGTGATGTCCTGGAAGGCAACCACCGAGCCGGTGAACCGCTCGTCCTCCATCAGCGGCGCCGCCACATACGCCACCGGGAAGCGGCTGCCATCCTTGCGGATGAAGTGGTCGTCATCCTCGCGCAGCACCTTGCCGGCGCGGTTGGCGTTCATGATCGCACACGCTTCGTAGGCAACCCGCCCGCCATGATCATCCAGGAAGTGGATCACGTCGTGGACCCGCTGCCCCACCAGCTCCTCTTCGCGCCAACCGAGCAACCGCTCCGCCTCGGGGTTCATGAAGGTGAGCCGCCCCTCCGGATCCATCACATAGAGCCCCTCACCGAGGGCCGAGGTGATCTGGCGCATGCGCCGCTCACTGTGCTTGAGCTCCGCCTGGCTGCGCTGAACGGTGATGGTGGCATTGATCCGCGCCACCATCTCCACCTTGTTGATCGGCTTGGTGATGTAGTCGACGGCCCCGGCGGAGAAGGCGGCGTTGAGGGCCTTCGGCCCGGTATTGCCGGTGACCATGATGATCGGGGTGTCGCGCAGACGATCATCCGCCTTCAGCCGCGCACAGGCATCGATGCCGTCGATCTCCGGCATCATCACGTCCATCAGCACGATGTCGACCGATTGGCCCTCCCCCCCCCCTTCGACGCCCAGCAGGCGAAAGGCCGCCTTGGCCGAGTCGGCGAACACCAACTCACCGAACCCCGCCTTGGTGAGGATGGTCTTCAGCAGCAGGCGATCATCAGGGGAATCATCAACGACGAGGATTCTCATACCGGGAGACTCACTCCTCGTAGGTCACCTCGACCCTCGCCAAGTAGTCCCGCAGATCATCGATCTGGGTTCGGATCGCCTCCGCATCGCTCCCCTTGGCAGCCGTCTCCAGGGCGAACCCGATGTCGGTGATATGATCGAAGCCATACCCTCCGCCACTCCCCTTCATCCGGTGACCAAGCACCCGGATGGACTCGAAGTCCCCTGCCTCCACCGCCGCGCCGATCTCGACGATATCCTTCCGACGGTTCTCCAGGTAACCCGGCACGATATCCTCCAGATCGGCATCCACCACTACCACAATCTTGTCGTCTGCACTCATGAGCCCTACCTCGATCGCCTCTGTCACGGAAATTCCTGTCCCGCGAACCGGCCGGGAGTCATCGTTTATTATTGCGTTCCTTCTCGTCTATTATGCCTAAGCGCCAACGAGATTCCAGCTACTGTCTCCAGTAAAACGGACAACCCGAACCCGGATTATTCGGACAACCTACGACGATTTTCCCCATGATTCCGTGGCTCGACCCAACCCGCCCGACCCAGCCCTTTCCGCCGCTCAGCTCGGCGCTCGCCGAACCGGACGGGCTGCTCGCCGCCGGCGGCGACCTCTCGCCGCAAAGACTGCTGCGGGCCTACCGCAGCGGCATTTTCCCCTGGTCCGAGGAGGGTCAGCCGCTCCTCTGGTGGTCCCCCGACCCACGCGCGGTACTGCGCCCGGAAACGCTGAAGGTCTCCCGCAGCCTGCGCAAGCGGCTCAACCGGGGTGAGTACCGGGTCACCTTCGACACCGACTTCGCGGCGGTGATGCGCGCCTGCGCGGAACCGCGGGAGGGACAACAGGGCACCTGGATCACCGGCCAGATGGTGACCGCCTATTGCCGATTGCACGAGGAAGGAGTCGCCCACTCGGTGGAGTGCCGCTTCCAGGAAGAGCTGGTGGGGGGGCTCTATGGCGTGGCGCTGGGACGGGTCTTCTTCGGCGAATCGATGTTCAGCCGCCGCAGCGACGCCTCCAAGGTGGCCCTGGTCCACCTTGCCCACAAACTGCTGGCGTGGGACTACCGGTTGATCGACTGCCAGCTCAGCTCCAGCCACCTGCGCAGCCTCGGCGCCGAGGAGATCCCGCGACAAGAGTTCGCCGCGCTGCTGGACCGCTGGTGTGACGTCGGCGGGCGGGGCGGAAAGTGGGATCACGCCGAATGATGTTCCCTGCGGCCATAGGGGCCCGCGAAAGAATAACTTCCTGTTTTGGGACGCCGATCCATCCTCTCCGGCGGCGTTGCGCAAAGGGTTGCATACAACGAGTATGCGCCCCTTTGCGCGTCTTGCCGGAGAGGCGTCTCGACGCCCCAAAACAGGAAGTTATTCTTTCGCGGGCCCTAGAGACGAGACGCCCCCCGTTCACCCATTCAACATTGACGACTCCGACCTGAACGATGCGCCGCGAAGAGGACATTGCATTCTATCTCGGCCAGGAGCACCCCTGCTCCTACCTGGAGGAACGGGTTGCCCGCAGCATCTTCCTGGACCCGGAACGGGACCCCGATCGCCGTCTCTACAGCGTCCTGGTGGACCACGGATTCCGCCGCAGCGGCCGCTACGTCTATCGTCCCAACTGCGGCGGCTGCAACGCCTGCATCCCGCTACGCCTGCCGGTGGCCCGCTTCCAGCCCTCGCGCCGCGATCGCCGCACCTGGAAGGCCAACCGGGACCTCACCGTGACCGCCCATGAGCCGGCCTTCAGCGACGAGCGGTTCGACCTCTACCGCCGTTACCAGGAGGCGCGCCACCGCGACGGCGGCATGGACGACCCTCGGCCGGAGGAGTTCCTGCGGTTTCTCGACGCCCCGTGGAGCCCGACCCGCTTCCACGAGTTCCGTCTGGGGGGAAGGCTTCTCGCAGTGGCGGTGACCGACCACCTCGAACAGGGACTCTCCGCGGTCTACACCTTTTTCGACCCCGACGAGGCCAATCGTGGTCTCGGCAATCTGGCAGTACTGTGGCAGATCGAAGAGGCGCGGCGCACGGGACTGCCGTTCCTCTATCTCGGCTACTGGATCGCGGAATCGGCGAAAATGGCCTACAAATCCCGCTTTCGCCCGGCGGAGACGTTCCTCGACGACGCCTGGCACCCCCTCGACACGCCCCCGGATTCGGCCGCCAACGCGCCGTCCATCGGATAGCCGCGCCCCCGATTCTCGGATGGACGGGGCACCGTGGAGCGCTCCCCCTTGTTTTGCGGCGAGAATTCCCGATAATAACGCGCCTACTTTTCCGCATTAGGATTTCCAATTCGCATGGCGAAAGAAGACGCGATCGAGATGCAAGGCGTGGTGATCGACACCCTGCCCAACACCATGTTCCGGGTGGAGCTGGAAAACGGTCACGTGGTGACCGCCCACATCTCCGGCAAGATGCGCAAGCATTACATCCGCATCCTCACCGGCGACAAGGTGACCGTGGAGATGACCCCCTACGACCTCAGCAAGGGCCGCATCACCTACCGCAGCCGCTGATCCGCGGTCGCGGCTCCGCCGCATCGTCGAAGGCCCGAACGACGAAAACCGCCGGGGCGCACCCAGCGCCCCGGCGGTTTTCGTGCGCCCCGGGAAAGACAGATGACAGGTGAAGAGTGGGGCGCCTCTTCCCTGTCACCCGTCACCCGACGTTTCAAACCGTCTCCGCCTGCTGCCGCGGCGCATGCTCCTCGATCTCGAAGGAGAGTTCGCCGTCCTCGACATCGACATAGGCATACCCCCCGCCGACCAGACGACCGAACAGCAGCTCCTCGGCGAGCAGCCGCTTGATGTTCTCGCGAATCACCCGCGCCATCGGTCGAGCCCCCATCTTCGGGTCGTAGCCCCGCTCGGCGAGCCAGTCGCGAGCCGCCTGACTCACCTCCAACTCCACCCCCTTGGGTTCCAACTGGGCCTCCAGTTCGATCAGGAACTTCTCCACCACATTGTCGATGGTGGAGGCGTCCAGGGCCTTGAACTGGACCACCGCATCGAGGCGGTTGCGGAACTCCGGCGAGAAGCCGCGGCGAACCGCCTCCATGCCGTCGCTGGAGTGGTCCTGGGCGGTGAAGCCGATGGAGCTGCGGCTGATGTCGGCGGCGCCAATGTTGGAAGTCATCACCAGGATGACGTTGCGGAAATCGGCCTTGCGCCCGTTGTTGTCGGTCAACGTACCGTGATCCATCACCTGCAACAAAAGGTTGAAAACGTCGGGGTGGGCCTTCTCGATCTCGTCGAGCAACACCACCGCATGAGGGTGCTTGATCACCGCCTCGGTGAGCAGCCCACCCTGATCGTAGCCGACGTAGCCGGGGGGAGCACCGATCAACCGCGAGACCGTGTGGCGCTCCATGTACTCCGACATATCGAAACGGATCAACTCGATGCCGAGGATGGTGGCGAGCTGCCGGGTCACCTCGGTCTTGCCGACGCCGGTGGGGCCGGCGAAGAGGAACGAGCCCACCGGCTTGCGGGTATCACCGAGCCCCGAACGGGACATCTTGATCGAGGTGGCGAGGGTATCGATCGCCTCGTCCTGACCGAACACCACCATTTTCAGGTCGCGCTCCAGGGTCTTCAGCGACTCCTTATCGGAGGCGGAGACACTCTTCGGCGGAATCCGCGCCATCTTGGCGACGATCTCCTCGATATCGGCGACGCCGATATTCTTCTTGCGCTTGGAGACGGGGCGCAGGCGGAGCTTGGCGCCCGCCTCGTCGATCACGTCGATCGCCTTGTCGGGAAGGTGGCGATCATTCATGTAGCGGGCGGAGAGCTCGGCCGCCGAACGCAGTGCCGGCAGCGAGTACTTCACCTCGTGATGCTCCTCGAAGCGGCTCTTCAACCCCTTGAGGATGCGGAAGGTCTCCTCCACGCTCGGCTCCTCCACGTCGATTTTCTGGAAGCGACGGGCCAGCGCGCGATCCTTTTCGAAGATGCCGCGGTACTCCTGGTAGGTGGTGGAACCGATGCAGCGCAGCTCACCGGAAGCAAGTAGCGGCTTGATCAGGTTGGAGGCATCCATGGTTCCGCCAGAGGCGGAGCCGGCACCGATGATGGTATGGATCTCGTCGATGAAGAGGACCGCCCCCTCCTGCCGCTTGAGCTCCTTGAGCAGCCCCTTGAGCCGCTTCTCGAAGTCGCCGCGATATTTGGTGCCGGCCACCAGCGCGCCCAGATCGAGGGAGTAGATGGTGGCATTGAGCAGCACCTCCGGCACCTCCCCTTCGACGATCATCCGCGCCAACCCCTCGGCGATGGCGGTCTTGCCGACGCCCGCCTCGCCGACGAAGAGCGGGTTGTTCTTGCGCCTCCGGCAGAGGATCTGCACCGTCCGCTCCACCTCCTCGCGACGGCCGATCAACGGATCAATGCGCCCCTGGGCCGCCACCTCGTTGAGGTTCACCGCGTAGGCCTCCAACGGATTCTGGGCGGGGGAGCCGCCATCCTCCTCGGTGGGCGCGGGGCGAGGCCCCTCCTCCTCCGGCGCCTTGGAGATGCCGTGGGAGATGTAGTTGACCAGATGGAGCCGGGTCACCCCCTGGCGACCGAGCAGATAGACCGCCTGGGACTCCTTCTCGCCGAAGATCGCCACCAGCACGTTGGGCGGGGTCACCTGCTCGGTACCGGCCGACTGCATGTGCAGCGCCGCCCGTTGCAGGACCCGCTGGAAACCGAGGGTGGTCTGGGTATCGCGGTCGTCGGCGGCATCCAGCCGCGGGGTGTTGCCGTCGATGAAGTCGGCGAGCTCCACCCGCAGGGTATTGACGTCGGCACCACAGGCACGCAAGGCATCGGCGGCGGACGGGTTGTCGAGCAACGCGAGCAGCATGTGCTCGACGGTGATGAACTCGTGACGCTTCTCCCGCGCCTCCTTCAAGGCGAGGTTGAGGGTAAATTCCAGTTCTTTGCTGAGCATATTTGAACCTTCCTCCGAATACGCACGCTGCCGCAGCGGGACGAGCCCGCGGTGGAGAGGGGGAGAGACTGGTGAAGTCTAGCCCATATGATGGGGATCTTGGGACACCGTTCAGCAGTATCAACCATATGACCCGCATGGAAATTGACGCCCGGCCGCAGGCGACCACCAGCACCACCACTTTTGGCTGATTTTTTGCTTCCTCCGCAAGGAATGCCTCACCCCCCCGGAGAACCGCCATGCCCCGCCGCCTGCTGCCGATCCTGCTGCTCCTGATCACCCCGCTGCTCCACGCAGAGGAGGGCGTGGTCACCCTCCAACACCGCCCGGCGGAAGAGCTGGCGCCGCTGCTCACCCCGCTTCTGGAGGAAAACGAGCGAGCCGTCGCCAACGGCGACCAGTTGATCCTCTCCGCCACCACCGAGCGACTCCACCGACTGGCCTCCATCGCACGCACCCTCGACCGCCCTCTGCGCCGCCTCCACCTCACACTGCTTCGCGGCAACCCACCGGCGGCCGGCACCCGCCGCTATCACGTCGGCGACGACAACGAGCAGCGGATCGCCGTCACCGAAGGGGAGCAGGTGGAGCTGTTCGAGGGCCAGCGACGGTTGGAGGCAAGGAGCGGCTTCGACGGAATCTACGGGCGAGGGATCCAACTGGAAGAGCGGGAACGCGGGCGGCGGCTGAGTACCCGCGTCTGGCTGGTCGGTGAGCAGGCGGTCGTGGAGCTGAAATCCCGAGAAGAGGAGAACGCCATCGGTCATCAGGTCCGCCAACTGACCACACGCCTGTCGGTGGCGCCCGGAGAGTGGCTTCAGCTGAGGGGCCCCCGCCGCCCCCCACACACCCTATCCACCACAAGGTCCGACACCCTCTGGCTGCGGGTGGAGGTCGATCAGCCCTGACGGGTAAGGAGGGGGACGAACCCCCGTGTTGCATAAGTCTTCTGACAAGCCTCAGTTCCGAAAATTCATGCAACACGGGGGGGACGCTGGCGTATCGAAACGGCAGTGCGACGGGAAGAGGGTCGCTATTTGCCGCGATTCTCGTCGAGCAGGGTGCCCCCCTGCTTGCTCTTGTCGACCAGGACATCGCCAAACGGCGTGCGCACCTTGCGGTAACCGGGAGGAACATCGCGATCGTCGATCACCCGGGGGCGGAAATTGGCTCCCGCCTCCTCCTTGCCCGCGTCCTTTGGCGCCTCCTGCGCGGAACCGGAGGTACCTCGCAGGGTCAGGGTCCGCAACTCGCCCTTGGGCGTGCGCAGATCCACCGAGCGGGGAGCGATCCGTTCCACCGTCCACCCCCCCATCGACTCGCCCTCGCGAAAGCGGCTCCTCTTGCCATCCACCGTGAGGTACGCACTCTTCGACGCCCCCAGAATGTTGACCCCTTCGAGACGGATCTCCGCACCGGCGACGACGACGGGCAGCGCCGACAGGAGAAACCAGGAAACGCCCCATGATCGCCGCACGCCGCTCACTCCCCCGCCCGAGCGTCGACGGTGGACGGTTCGGCGGCCTCCGCGGCGGCACGCCCACCGGACGGATTGGTGAACTGGTCGTTCAACTCCTGGACGTACCGGTCGGCGGCGTGGAGAATCTGCTTGATGCGCTTCTTCGCCCAACCGCCCCAACCGGCCGGTTCCCGCTGGAAGAGCGAGCGCCAACCGCAGGTGGAGCGACGGAAAGCACGAATCATACTGTCCCGCTCGAACCCTTCCGGCATGCTCTCGGCAAGCTGGCGCGCCTGACGCCGACGGTAGAACTCCCGCAGCGAGAAATGGGCGTAGCCCCCCCCTGCCAGCAGTAGCAGCGCGACCAGTCCGCCCCACAACGGACTCCCGCCGATGGTGACCAACCACACCGGTGGCGCAGACCACCAGCCACCGTTGATCGATGCGGCCAACAGCCCAACCAGCACCACGCCGAGGAGGACGCCGTCGGTCCACAGCACCCGGCGGCGCCAGTCGGCCAGCAACTCGCGCAGGCGGGGAACGATCTGCTCCTCGATATCGTGAACCTGCTTCTCCAGGGCGCCGACGATACGGTAGGCGCGCTCCACCTCCACCTGGTGCATCCGCCGGCGGATCTCGGCCAGATCGGTATCGCGCTTGCTCTCGAAGCGGCGGCGCAGCGCCTCGTCGTCGATCGGTACCGCGGCATCCGGGCTGTAGATGGCGTAGAACCGGCCCGCGGTGAGTCCCTGCTGGGCCAATGCCCGCTGCCAAGCCCCGAACACCTCCTCCGGATTGTCCTCACGAGCGGTGGTATCCACCTGATTGAGGATATAGAGGAACTTGGAGGAGTCGGGGCGGTTGACCGTCTTGCCCACCAGATGATCCAGGGTATCGTGCATCGCACCCGGCTCGGGATGGCGGGCGTCGAAGAAGACCAGCACGAGGTCCGCCAGGTCGATGATATGGTCGGTGATACGCAGGGTGGAGGTGCGCTGGGCGTCGGCGTCGAAACCGGGGGAATCGATGAAGATCTTGCCTCGCACCCGCTCGCTGGGGCAGGTCTTCAACTGGAGGTAGGCATCGACCCGTCGCCCCTCCCCCGCGGCCACCCGCTCGATCTTGTCGCTGATCTGGTAGAAAGGGAAGCGGGGATCGGCATCCAGGGCGAAACCGGGCAGCACGTTGACGTTCTCGTCCTGAGAGAAGCAGATGACGGTGAACTTGTCGTCCACCGCCTGATTGCCGGTCTGCTGGAGCTTGGCGCCGAGATTGTAATTGATGAAGGTCGACTTGCCGGCGGAGAAGGTGCCGAGCACCGCCACCAACGGCCACCACGAGATGCGCGAGGCGAACGACTCCTCGGCATCGAGCAGCCCCATACGGCGGCCGACGCGATCCAGCTCGCGATAGCTCTGGACCACCGAAAGGAGGACTGGATTTTCCAGCTTGAGGTGAGCCTCCAGGCTCTGGAGCCGGGCCTCGATGACACTGCCGCCGTCAAACATGGGATAACTCCGTTCGGATTACCAGGGCATCAGGTTGTTCATGCCACGCATGGCCGGGGAGACGTTGCGGTTCATGATCGCCAGATCCTGGCCCATCCGGTCAGTCGAGCCCGCCATGGCAGCGGAGTAGCGGGTCATCTGCTCCATCTGCCCCAACATCGGCCCCAGGTTGTCGACGTCGCCGGACATCTCCTGCAGGGTGACGTTCATCTTGCTCACCGAATCACTCATCTGCGAAACCGCGGTGGACATCTGCTGGATGCTGATGGTCATCTCGGCCATGTGGTGTTCCATCGCCGGGTCGATCGACTTGGCCAGTTGGGCGACATCGCTGGTCAGACTGTAGACCAGGTAAAAACCGTAGACGGCGAGAATAATGAAAGCCACCAGTGAAGGGTAGACCACCAGCTCCCAGCGCTTCGCACTGGCCTCGAAGCTGGCGGCGAAACGGTCCATCGCCGCGTCATTGGCATTGGCGATCGTCCCCTCGGAGCCACCGCGAATCCCCACCACGGTCTCGCCACCGCCGACTCTCTCCACGCTCATATTCCGGTTCTCTGTGAATCTCGATCAGGCAGCGGATCATACCCCCACACCGCCGGAGGCACCAGCTACAGGTCGCCGTTGGCCCCGGCCTGCATGATGTCGTAGAGCCCCTCGCGGATCGCCACCGCACTCTCCTTCAGCTGGGGCTTCAGCTCACGACCGCCGTGGATCAACAGATCCATGTTCATGGTTTCCAGCCACCGGTTGCCGTCGGCATCCTCGAAGAGCGCGATGCGGCACGGCATGAAGGCGATGTAGTCAGGGTTGTAGTCGAGCATCTTGGCCGCGGTGGCGGCGTCGCAGAACTCGAAGATACCGGCGTAGCGGTGGGGTTGGCCGGTGGTCGCCTCGATCTGCTGATGGAGCGGCTTCTCGCCCACCAGCTTGATGTTGCGCAGGTTGGCGCGGAGCTTCATGGACTCCACCGCGTCCTCCAGGGTGACCCCCTCGGCCACCGGCACCCGCACCACTGCCGCGGTGGCCATGTCGCTTTCGATGAAGCGTTTGGCGAAACTGCTCAACACCTCGGCGGCCCTGGGGTCGAAGTCCCGTAGCTTCTCGGTGCCGGAGAGATAGACGACGACACCCAGCACCAGGACGAGAAAACCGAACAGGGCAAACAGATTGCGGATCAGACCGAACATCGGAGCCTCCTGAACTTACGAGTGGTTCGCGGTGAGACCGGGGTAGAGGGCGGCGGCGAACGCCTCGAACTCGGCGCTGGCCTTTCCCGAAGGCTCCAGCTCGAACACCGCCAGTCCCTCGCTGAACGAGCGCCGGAAGGAGGTACGCTGACTGAGCCGCCGACCGAGAAGCTCGACCCCCGGGAGCGCGCCCAGGGCCTCTTCCGCCTCCTGAGTCTCGCGCACCGCATGATGGGTGTCGGCACGATTGATGAAGCCGACCACCTGAGGCATCCCCTGCCCCCCCTTACGATCGCTCACCGCCTCGGCGACGATATTGAGAAAACGCTGGGTGGACCAGACGTCCGCCTGACTCGGCGCCACCGGCACCACCACCCGATCGGCCAACGCGATCGCCTGGCGCATCGCCCACATGTTGGAGGCTCCCACGTCGACCAGCGCCTGCCCCTGATGATGACGCAGCACCTTCAACGGATCGCTCTCCATGCGGTAGACGCTGACCGAGGGCTCGTGGCCGTCTTCGGTACGCACCTCGACCACATCGCTGAGGGTCGCCTGGGGATCCAGGTCGAAGGTCACCACCTCCTGGCCCTGCTCCAGCAGCCAGACGGCCAGATTGAAGGTAACGGTGCTCTTGCCGGAGCCCCCTTTGAGATTGCCTACTACTGTGATCATATGCGCACTTTGCCGCCCACCGCCGGGGCTGCTCATCGGAGTTAATGTTGATACCCGCCCTGACCGCGGGGCGGCTGCCCCGGCGAGCCCGCACGACCGTAGCGATCTCCGCCCCCGCCAGGGGGCATCCGTCCCGCACCACTGCCCTGCGGCGCCGCGATCGCCTGGTAGTCGGCAGGCACTTCGAACAACTGCGCCGGCTGCGGCCCCACCTGGATGTTGACCAACTCGCGGGAAGCGCCACCGGGAAACTCCTCCCGCAGTCGCAGGCTGAGCTCCGGATCGAACCAGAAGTGGGTGGTCTGCGCCTGATCACCCTCGCGGGCGGTGCTCTCCCACTTCTCCACCCGCCGGCCGTCGATCGTGTCCATCCCCACCAGACGCGACTCGAAGGAGGCGCCATTGGGCATCTGGTGCTTGACCGGGAAACGGCGCTCCTTGTCGATCCATTGTACCGAGGAGACGCGCCCCTGCTGCGGGTGCTCGCCGCTGATCTCCCACTTCTCGGCAGGACGCCCGTTGAGCTCCTCCTCCCCCTGCTTGGTACAGCGGAAGCCGGGCAGCGCCGCACACGGATCCTGCTGGGCGGCACTGCCCGGCATCACCATCTGCGGCGGCAGAGGCAATTCCATGTACTGCTTGCGTTCGGGCATCAGTCGATACCCCTTGCCCGCCGCCACATCGGCGATCATCACCCCCTTGCGACCGGCCAGTTGCTCGAAGCGTAGCTGATCGGCGCCGACATACATCCGCTGGACCACCGTCCGCGATCCGTCGGGCGCGATCTGCACTTGCTCCGCGGAAAACTCCTTGCCGTTGCCCAGCGGCGAAGCCGCCGTGCCCAATGCGGAGAGAAGCGCAACCGCGCCGCCGAAAAGAGATAGGGAGAACCTGCCCATGATCACACTCCTCGTCTGGCCCACCACTTCGGAGAAGGCGCGGCGCTTCGCGACTCTCTTCATGATGGCTACCTCATCACAAATGGTGGTTGCAGTCCCGCCGGGACCGTTTTTATGGGTTCGGGGGAGTCGCGCCCCCTCTCCCCCTAGGGGACTTCGCCCCTTGACCATACGACGTCAAAACGCCCTCACGCCCCCCTGGAAAATCATCCGGCCGCCCGTTCGCCCACTTCACCAACTCCACGGCATATAGGGCCAGCTCCCCCAGTTGCCGTTCGGCCAACTGCCACTCGGCCAGTTACCGCCGGGCATCCCCCCTCCCCAGACCGACCACGGGTTCCAGTTTCCACCCGGATAGTAGCGATCGGCCGATCCATATCCGGGAAAACCGTTGTCACCGTAACGGCGGTAGGGCAAACCGTATGGCAGCTCCTGCGGGGGCGGCTCCTCCCGCCTGGACTCCGCCTCGCCGCCCCAAGGCCGCGGCGCCACTTCCCGCCAACGGCGCCGCTCGGCCTGCCGCGCCGGATCGGGACGATCGAACGCCCATGGATTCTCCTTTCGCCGCTGATCGCGATAGTCCTCCGCCGGCTCGCGGGAGTATCCGTCCGCAGTCCCCGCCCAGGGATTGCCGCGCGATTCCGGCGAAGACGAAGAAGGGGGGTAGTAACTCCCCTCTCCGCCGTACCGGCCAGCGCCCCCCCAAGAGTCGGAATAGCCGCCGGAGGAGTAGCGTTCTCCTCTATAGTTCGTGCCGCCCGATGCCGCTCCCCCCGCCCAATTCTCTCCGTAGGAACGGGTGGACGGCGCACCGTAGCCGGTTCCCGGGGCGGAATAACGCTTGGCGGAGGGCGGCCGGGGGTAAGTCTCCCCACCGGCAGCGGGTGAATAGGGCTGTGCGGCATTGCCGTCGAGCGGATAGCTGCTACGCCCCCAATCGTCCGCGGTACTGGACGGGTAGCCGCCACCGTAGCTTGCCCCGGCACCGCCGTAAACATCGTTGGAAGTGCCGGCTCCCCAATCGGTGGTGGGGGTGTACTGCGGATAGGAGGAGGCGTTCCCGTCGGCCGTGCGGACAACCGGGAAACCACCGCCGTCGGATGAAGATGAGGAGTAGGAGCGGTAGTCGGTGCCACCACCGGGTGCCGGCGACGTGGGTTGCGAATAGCCGTGAGTCCCACTCGGGTAGCCTTCCGTCACCGGGTATGCCCCATACCCCCGGTCGAAGTCGGTGGCATTCCAGGAGGAAGTGGACGGATATTCCCGATTCGCCCTCGCGTCGTCCGTGGAATAGAATCCGCCGGCGGTGTAGCGGGGGCCGGTGCCCTCGTTCGCCCACCGCCCCTGGTCATCATACCAACCACCACTTCCCTGGGCCGCGACCAACGCGGGGAGCAAGGTGCCGACGACGAATGCCGCCCCAATGACCTTCTCGAGCTTCATCGCCCCTCCTCGCGTGGAGTAGCCACGTCGAGCACTCAGTCTTCACCGTCCTCATTGGCACCACCATCATCAAGGGCCTTCAGGCGAATTCCGCGCCGCGCTCCCTTCTTCTTGATCGGCGCCTTTTTCTTCGCCGGGGCCCGCTTGACGGTCGCCTCGCCGACCGCTCCCTCCTTCTTGGCTGGAGCCCTCCTTTTCGGCGCGACCGCCTTTTTCACCGGCGGCTTCACGACCTCGCTATCGGTACGGTCGGCGGATTCCACAGCCGCGGGCGCCGTCGACATCTCCTTTCGACCCGAATCCTCGCGAGGGGTTTCGGCGGGCGCCCCCCCTTCCCCGGACTGCGCAGGTGACGACGGAGAGGCGGCCGGTATAGTCGCGGGGTTCGCGGGCGTCTCGTCCGCCACCGCTCCGGGCCCCTCGCCAGCCCGCTCCGCCACCAGCTCTTCGGCCTTCGGCGGGGCGGCGGCTGCGAGCACCTCCTCCACCTTCGGCTCCACCGGCACCGGAGCGGGCGAAGCGGCCGAGGGGGGTGCCGACACCTCCTCCTCACGCCGGGCGCCCCCCTTTCCCAGGAGCGATCCCAACAAACTGCCGATCAGCAGGAAGATGCCGCGGACGAGATAGAACAGCGTCTGCACGACGGTGAACAGGGCCGACCAGATCCGAAAAAGCAGGCCCGGACGGTAGGGAGGCTCGACGTCACAGTTGGACGACGGCACATCGGCCGGGCAGATCGCCGAGCGGGCGCTCATGCAACCCAGCGGAATCACCACCAGCGTCAACAGGGTGGAGACCATGACACCGAATAGCAGCGAGATGGCCATTCCCTGGAAGATCGGATCGAAGAGGATCACCGAAGAGCCGAGCACCAGCGCGAAGGCGGTGATCAGGATCGGCCGGGTACGGGTCTTACAGGAGAGGATCACCGCATCCTGCACCGTCGCCCCCCCCTGCACCGACTGGATGGAGAAGTCCACCAGCAGGATGGAGTTGCGAACGATGATGCCCGCCAGGGCGATGAAACCGATCATCGAGGTGGCGGTGAACTCCGCGCCGAGAAACCAGTGGCCGGGGATGATGCCGATCAAGGTCAGCGGAATCGGCGCCATGATGATCGCCGGAATGACGAAATTGCCGAACTCCCACACCACCAGCACATAGATCAGCACCAACGCGGCACCAAACGCCAGCCCCATGTCGCGGAAGGTCTCGTAGGTGACGGTCCACTCGCCGGTCCATTCGAAGGCCGACTTGCCGTCGCCGTCGGGGGGCCCAAGGTAACCGCCGTCGAGTTTCACCCCATCCGGTGCGGTGTAGTCCGCAAGCATCTTCTCCACTTCGAACATGCCGTAGATCGGGGCACCGAGCCGCCCCTGGGTATCGGCCACCACGTACTCCACCGGACGCAGATCCTTGTGGTAGATGATCGGGTCTTCGACCGCTCGCACGAACCGGCCGACTTCGGCCAACGGCACCGTACTGCCCGACTGGGCGGGCACCGGCAGGTCGGAGAGGCGGGCGATCTGGCCGCGCACCGCCAGCGGGATCTGCATCACGATGTAGAGCGGATCGAGCAGGCTCCCCTGCTTGACGTCGCCCAGCCGGAAGCCGCCCATGGCCATGGAGAGGGTGCGGTTGATGGTGTCCACCGAGACGCCGCGGCGAACCGCCTTCTCGGTATCCACTTCGAAACGCCACACCTCATGAGGCTGCTGCATGTAGTTGTCGACGTCGGTGAGGATCGTCGCCTTCTCGAACATCGCGGTCAGATCGGCGGCCACCTGACGTCGGGTGTTGGCATCGGGACCGTAGACCTCCGCCACCACCGACTCGAGCACCGGCGGCCCCGGCGGCATCTCGACCACGGCGACCCGCGCCCCGACGTCGCGGGCAACCTTGGTGATCAGCTCACGCGCCGCCACCGCGATCTCGTGACTCTTGCGGTCGCGTTCGCTCTTGTCCTTGAGCTGCACGTGGATATCCGCGTGCCACGGCTTATTACGCAGGTAGTAGTGGCGCACCATGCCGTTGAAGTCGAAGGGCATGGCGGTGCCGACGTAGCTCTGCAGATAGGTCACTTCGGGCAGCTGACGCAACTTCTCGACCAGGCGCGCGGTGAGGTTGGCGGTGACCGGCAGGGCGGTGCCCTCAGGCATGTCGATGACGACGTTGAACTCCGGCTTGTTGTCGAAGGGGAGCATCTTCACCGTGACCGCCGTGGTGTAAAACATCGCACAGCAGGCGAAGAAGATGGCAACCACCCCGACCAGGAAGCCCCAGCCGAGCAGGCGGTTGGAGATCAGCGGGACGAGGATCTTGCGGAACAGCTTCTCCAGCTTTTCGTTGGTGGCGTGCTCACGCTGCTCGGCCTTGTGCAGCGCCTCGATGGAGGGCTTGATGCGCATCGCCAGCCACGGGGTGAAGATGAACGCCGCGATCAAAGAGAAGATCATCGCCACCGAACCGAGGGCCGGGATGGGTGCCATGTAGGGACCCATCATGCCGGAGACGAAGCCCATCGGCAGCAGCGCGGCAACCACGGTGAAGGTGGCGAGGATGGTCGGATTGCCCACCTCGCGCACCGCGTCGACCGCAGTGTCGGTATCGGTCTCGCCATGCTGCAGCCAGCGGCGGTAGATGTTCTCCACCACCACGATGGCGTCGTCCACCAGGATACCGATGGAGAAGATCAGCGCGAACAGCGATACCCGGTCGATGGTGAAACCGAGAATCCACGCGGAGAAGACCGTGATCAGGATGACCACCGGAATCACCGCCAGCACCACGATGGCGGGACGGATCCCCAGTGCCATCCAGACCAGCAAGGCCACCGCCGCAGTGGCGACGAAGAGCTTGAAGATCAGCTCGTTGACCTTCTCGTTGGCGGTCTCGCCGTAGTTGCGGGTGAGCGCCACCTGCACGTTGTCGGGGATCAGCCGCCCCTTCAACTGCTCGACCTTGTCGAGGATCGCGTTGGCGACGGTGACACCGTTGGTCCCCACCTTCTTGGAAACCGCGATGGTTACCGCGGGAACCCCGTGCTCCACCGGCATCTCTCCCTCGTAGGCGGGACCGGTGTAGTAGGAGACCATCTGGCCGGTCTCCTCGGGCGCCTGGAAGACCCGGGCGACGTCACGCACATAGATCGGCGAGCCGGCGTGGGTCCCCACCACCAGGCGCTTGACGTCGTCGGCGGAGCGCAGGAAGGAACCGGAGTAGACGGTGAAGTGGGTATCCCCCATCTCCATGGAGCCCGCCGCGGTCTCCGCGTTGGCGGTCTGGATGGCGCCGGCAACCCGGTCGAGGCCGATATTGAAACCGGAGAGCCGTTCCGGCATCACCTCCACCCGAATCTGCTCGGAGCGCCCGCCGACGATGAAGCCCTGACCGGTATTCGGCACCTGCTTGAGGCTCTGCAACACATCGAGCGCGAGGGTGCGCAGCGCCCCGTCATCGACGTCGGGAGACCACAACGTCAGGGTCACCACCGGGACGTCATCGATCCCCTTCGGCTTGACCAACGGCGCGGGAACCCCCGGCGGGATGCGGTCCTTGTTGGACTCCAGCTTGTCGTAGACCTTCACCAGCGAGGGGCCGAGCTGCTCACCGACCTTGAAACGGACGGTAACCATGCCTTGTCCGCGCTGAGCGGCGGAGTAGACGTGCTTGACCCCGGGAATCTCCGACATGATCCGCTCCAGCGGATCGATGGCGAGGCTGGCCACCTGATCGGCGGAGCCGCCGGGGAACTGGACGAAGATATCCACCATCGGCACCGAGATCTGGGGGTCCTCCTGACGGGGAGTGAAGACCAGACCGAGCAGGCCGAGGGCCAACATGGCGAAGAAAAGAATGGGTGAGAGGGGGGAGTGGATGAACTCCTTGGCCATATTGCCGGCCAGCCCCAACGAGTGGTGCCCGTTACCGGAGTGGTTCCCTGATTGCGGCGCGTCGTAGTCTGCCATCTGCCAATCTTTTCGTTGTGGTTATTGAAGGTCGAGCGAGAGGAAGGCGCGGTGGCGGTACTTCCCGATCAGGGTTGGGGAATCCAACCTGACGCCATCCCCGGTTGCGGGTTGGCGATGATCCGCTCGTTGGGCTTGAGGCCGGAGAGGATGCTGACGTAGTCGCGGTCGACCTCGTCCCCCTTGCGCACCAGCCGCAACTCGGTGCGGTTCTCGTTGTTGATCACGAACACCGCGTGGAGGCTACCCCGCCGCACCAGCGCAGACTTCGGTACCACCGCCAGATTGCGGGCCGGGGCGGTGGGATCCTGGATGCGCACCTCGGCATACATGCCGGGGGCGGCAGGGGCGCCCTGGGGGATGTCGAATTTGACGGTGACCGTGTGGCGTTGGACATCGGCCATCGGGAAGATCTGGTTGACGCGAACGTGGACCACCACGTCGGAGACGTCCAGCTTCGCCGGCACCACCATCCCCCGATTCAGCGCCGCCACGTGCCGCGCAGGAACCTCCACCTTGATCTGCAAGGCGTCGACGTCGGCGAAACCGAGCAGCGGCATCCCCGGCTGGACGGTATCCCCCTCTTCCACCAGCTTCTTCACGATGACGCCGTCGAACGGCGCCACCGAGCGGGTGTCACGGAGCTTGGCGTCGATCGCCTGGATGCTCGACTGGGCACGCATCATCGAGTTGCGCGCCTGTTCCATCTGGGTACCGATGCCGTAGAGGTCGGCGTGACGCTCCAGACCCGGTTTGCCCTTGCCCACCATCGACCCCATGTTGCGGGTGAAGAACTGGTCGAACAGCGAGGGCATGCCCATGCCGGGCATCGTGCTGGGGGACTCGCTCTGCGGGGCGATCAGCTCGCGCGAGTACTGGACCCCGGCGTTACGCGCACTGGCATCGGCGTTGGCGTACTCCGCCACCGCCGCGCGACGCTGGGCAAGCAGCTCGTCATCACCGAGGGCGACCAGCAGGTCCCCTTCCTTGAAGCGGTCCCCCTCCGTCCCGGCTATGTACTCGACCCGTCCAGGGAGCTGGGCGGAGAGGGTGACCTCCTTGCGGGGGACGACGGTACCGCCCAAGGTGATCGATGAACCGACGCGGCTCCCCTGAACGGTAATGATTTGACTGCCACTGAGCGGCGCCTGGGCGGCGACGGCAAGGGCGGAGCAACCCACGACCCCGGCGAAGAGCAGGGATGCGATACGAACGGACATCAAAACTAACCCCTAAGAGCAGATTGTCGGGCCCTGCACCGGCGGACGGCGCGGGGCCCTCTCTGAGTGGGAATCGACAGCCGCTCAGACGCGGCCCATGGCGGAAAAACTCTTGATGAAGGGGCCGGCCATGCGCGGATCCTTGATCATCGCGGCGTAGTCACCGATCTTGAACTTCAGCTTGCCGGTGGCGTACGCGGTGCCCAGCCCCATCATGCCGATTCCCTTCTTCATCCACTTGTTCCAATTGTCCTCCTTGGCACGCAGATCCCAGTTCACGGCCTGGCCGTCGAAGGCGCCGCCGGAGGTTGCCTTGCCGTTTTCGATCACCAACACGCCGCGGGGGGCATCCTCACCGTCGATACCGTAGGCGATCACGGAACTGAAGCCGATTTTCTCCAGCGCGCCAGAGAGTTCGGGATCACCGTTCCACTCCTCCATGTATTTGGACATCCAGTCAGCGGAAAACAGATCAGCCATGCTCATTCCCCTTCTATGTGCTTTTTAATTGGTATTTTCGGCACGGCGCGGCGAGCCTCGCCGTGCCCTACAATCGGTCCGTTGGAGAGAACGAAAGTATTACGAAACGGAAGCCGTTGCAACCGGTGAAACGGCCGCCGAAGGGATTCCTCGCCCGTCGTTTCCGACCATTCCCGTCAGTCATTCGACGAATCCCCGCCAAACGCCGATGGACCGGCCATTGGAGAAGGTCAGCGGGAGTCACCCTGCCGCGACTTCGCAATCTCGATATCGGCACGGGCGCGCAATCCGGACATCAGATCGGAGAACTCCGCCGCACCCACGCCCCGTGCCAGCGCGCCGAGCTCGGACTTGCGCTCCGCATCGGTCAGCTTGGCCGGATCACCGTCCACCACGCCGGTCAGCTCCACCACCGCGTAGCCGCCATCCCCGAGCGGGACGCCCTCGAACACCGCGCCTTCCTCGCCGGGGCGGCGGAGACGGAAGAGCGCCTCGACCAGTTGCGCGGGTTCCACTTCCGAGCCGGAACGGGGCACCCCCGTCTCCTCCTTCAACTCCAGCCCATTCGCCTCGGCCAAGGCGCGCAGCGCCTCACCGCCACGAGCCGCCGCGAGAATCTCCTCGCCCTTCTTGCGAGCCAACTCACGCCCCGCGCGCGCGCGCAGCTGGCTGACGATCTGCTCGCGCACCGCCTCCAGCGGCTTGGCGGCCACCGGCTTGCGATCGAGTCGACGCACCACCACCATCCGGTCGGTGCCGAGCTCCACCGGCGTGCTGTTGTTGCCCCCTTCCAGGACATCGGGTTCGAACGCCGCCGCCCGCACCTTGGGGTCGACCGCAACCCCTGTGCCGACGTCACGTGAGAACCAGTCGCTGGTCTGGACCGGCAACCCCAACTCCTTGGCAGGCACCTCCAGCGACGTCGGATTCTCGAACGCCACGGAGGTAAGTAGTTCCTCCTGCTCCACGAACAACCCCTCGGCCTGACGTCGGCGAACCTCCCTCTCCACCGAATCCCGGACCGTCTCAAACGTCTCGGTCCCCCCCGGCTTCACCTCCTCCAGACGAATCACATGAAAACCGTAGGGAGAGCGCACCGGATCGCTCACCTCGCCGACCTTCATGGAGAAGACGGCATCCTCGAAGGGCCCCACCATCATCCCCTTGCTGAAGAAGCCGAGGTCCCCCCCTTTGGCCGCCGAACCGGGGTCCTGAGAGAACTCCTTCGCCAACACGGAGAAATCCTCTCCGGCACGAATCCGCTCAACCAGGCTCATCGCCTCCGCCCGCACCTGATCGATGCGCTGCTGATCCGCCCCCTTCTCCACAGTTAGCAGGATGTGGCTGGCCTTACGCTCCTCCTTGCGCTGGTAGCGCGCCTTCTGCTCCTCATAGAGCGACCTGACTGCGGCCTCGTCGACCTTGACCGCATCCATCAAATGATTGAGGGTCAACTCGAGGTACTCCACCTTGACCTGCTCGGGTTCCATGAACGCGGAGCGGTTGGCTTCGTACTCCTTGGCGACCTCCTCGTCGCTCACCGCGACCGCATCGTCCCGCGCATCGGGAGCGATAAGCAGATAGCGGAAATTTCGTTGTTGATCGCGCAGCGCGAGGTAGGCGTTGGCCTCCTGAGGAGTCACCAGGGCAGTGGCCACCACCCCCTGGCGCAACTGAGTGGTCAGCATATCGCCCCGCAGCTGTTCCTCGAAGCGCTTCGGCGAGAAATCGTTGCGCATCAGCACCCGCTCGTATCGCTGCTGATCGAAGTGCCCATCCTGCTTGAATGCATCGATGGAATCGATCTCCCTCGCCACCTGCTCGTCACCCACCCGGAAGCCGACGGAGTAGGCGCTTTGACGACGCAACTCCCGATCGATCAGCCCCTGCAGCACCTGCTTGCGCAGCGCCTCGTCGGAGATGAACTGGGAGGCCGCCGGACCCAGGGCCTGCTGCAGCCGGGAGCGTTCGGTCTGCATCTCCTGCTGCAAGGTGCGCAGCGGAATCTCCGACCCGTTGACCGTAGCGGCCAACACCGGGCCGCCCGCTCCGGTGTACTCCTGGATACCCCACAGGGCGAAGGGGATGGAGATGAGGATGATGACGACCCAGGCGATCCAGCCGGTCGCGCGATCTCTGATCGATTGCAGCATTGCGGTTCTCTATCGTTCCAGCGTTGAGTGGTCGACCCGTCGCCCCCGCCGCGACCCCGGGTGGTGGCGGAGCACCGAATCACGGCCAGCGGACTATTGCGAAAAAAGGGGCCAGGCTCTGAATTTTGGCGGGACAGTATACGAAAAAAGGGCGCCTGAAACAGGCGCCCTTTGATGCAAGGGTTCGCAAACCCTAAAAAAGCTGGCGGAGCGGACGGGACTCGAACCCGCGACCCCCGGCGTGACAGGCCGGTATTCTAACCAACTGAACTACCGCTCCAAACTCGTTATTCGACCGACCAACGCTTCCCGCAATCGACCGGCCTTCAATATTTCTTCTCGAAAGAGAGAGGACGCCCTGAGGAACGTCCTCTTCCTGGAATCAGTGGCGGAGCGGACGGGACTCGAACCCGCGACCCCCGGCGTGACAGGCCGGTATTCTAACCAACTGAACTACCGCTCCGGAATATCTACTGGTGGGTGCTGAGGGGATCGAACCCCCGACATTCGCCTTGTAAGGGCGACGCTCTCCCAGCTGAGCTAAGCACCCCGGAAAGCCGCCTAGTTTACCGCGTCTTTCAGCGCTTTGCCAGCCTTAAAGCTGGGCGCCTTGCTGGCCGCAATCTCGATGGTCTTACCGGTCTGCGGATTGCGGCCGGTACGAGCCGCCCGCTCGCGCACCAGGAAGGTGCCGAAACCAACCAGGGAGACTTGATCACCGGCTGCCAGCGCCCCCGTAATGGCATCGACGACGGCGTCGACGGCGCGAGCGGCGGACGCCTTGGAGAGGTCAGCGGACTCGGCAACAGCATCAATCAATTCGGACTTGTTCATGGGTTTTAGATCCTGTGTTCTGCTTCTATTTCGGTTGTTCCGATGACCCGTCAAACGGCCGGGTCGCAATCGCGATCCCGCTGGTTTAGTCATCCAGCCCCCACGGCCGGGGCGACTATACCAGGGCCATTTAAGGGCAGTCAACGGAGAATTAATATGCTTGCAACGTGCTCCAGAACGCCTGTTTGACGGGCCGTTCGGAACACCCGGGCGGCGGATTTCTACCACACCGGCCGCGCTCGGTCCATCCTCTTCCTACGGGAAGCGGGAGACAATACCTTCTATCTCCCGAAGGCCACCGCCGGACGAAATCCAGCAGGCGTCCACCCCTGCGCGCGTCTCTGGAGACCCCGCCAATCAATGAGCCCTCACGGCGTTCTCCGTCTCCTGAACCCCTCCCCCCTCAGCGACCACCTCCTCTGCGGGCTCCGGCAGGGGCTCGGGCTGACGGGTCAGCGCCACTTCCAGCACGTCATCGATCCAGCGCACCGGCTTCACCTCCAGCTCGCCCAACACGTTCTTCGGGATGTCGATGAGGTCCTTGCGATTCTCTTCGGGGATCAGCACCGTGGTAATGCCGCCGCGATGGGCCGCCAGCAGCTTCTCCTTCAATCCGCCGATCGGCAGCACCTCGCCACGCAGGGTGATCTCCCCGGTCATCGCCACGTCGGCGCGCACCGATATCCCGGTGAGGGCGGAAACCAGCGCGGTACACATGGCAATACCGGCACTGGGACCATCCTTCGGGGTCGCCCCTTCCGGGACGTGGATGTGGATATCGCGCTTTTGATGGAACTCCCGATCGATGCCGAGTTTGGCGGAGCGGGAGCGCACCACGGTAAGCGCTGCCTGAATCGACTCCTGCATCACGTCACCCAGCTTTCCGGTATGGGTGAGCCGACCCTTGCCGTCGACGACCACCGACTCGATGGTGAGCAACTCCCCCCCCACCTCGGTCCAGGCGAGGCCGGTGACCTGCCCGACCTGATCGTGCTCCTCCGCCCGCCCATAGCGGAACCGCTTCACCCCAAGGTACTTCTCCAGGTTGCGCGAGCTGACGGTAATCTTCTTGGTCTCCGGCTTGAGCAGAATCGCCTTCACCACCTTGCGGCACACCTTGGCGATCTCCCGCTCCAGGTTGCGCACCCCCGCCTCGCGAGTGTAGTGGCGGATGATGTCGCGGATCGCCGACTCGGCGATGGCGATCTCCTTCGCCTTCAGGCCATTGGCCTCCACCTGCTTCGGAATCAGATAGCGTTGGGCAATATTGACCTTTTCATCCTCGGTATACCCCGCGATACGGATCACTTCCATGCGGTCCAACAGCGGTCCCGGGATATTCAGGGTGTTGGCGGTGGCGACGAACATCACGTCCGACAGATCGCAGTCCACCTCAAGATAGTGATCGGCAAAGGTATGGTTCTGCTCCGGGTCGAGCACCTCCAGCAACGCCGAGGAGGGATCACCGCGAAAGTCGGTGGACATCTTGTCGATCTCGTCGAGCAGGAAGAGCGGGTTGCGCACCCCTACCTTGGAAAGGTTCTGCACGATCTTGCCCGGAAGCGAACCGATGTAGGTGCGGCGATGCCCACGGATCTCCGCCTCATCACGTACCCCACCCAACGCCATGCGGGTAAACTTGCGGTTGGTCGACTTGGCGATGGAACGGCCCAGCGAGGTCTTTCCGACCCCCGGGGGGCCCACCAGACAGAGGATCGACCCTTTCAGTTTGCGCACCCGCTGCTGCACCGCCAAATACTCCAGGATCCGCTCCTTCACCTTCTCCAGACCGTAGTGATCCGCCTCCAACACCGCCTCGGCCTCGGCCAGGTCGTGGCGAATCTTGCTTCGCCTCTTCCACGGGACGTTGACCAGCCAGTCGATGTAGTTGCGCACCACAGTGGCCTCGGCCGACATCGGCGACATCATCTTCAGCTTGTTGAGCTCCTGGATCGCCTTCTCCTTGGCCTCCTTGGGCATGCCCGCCTTCTCGATCTTCTTGGCCAGCTCCTCGGTCTCGTTGGGGACCTCCTCCAGATCGCCCAACTCCTTCTGGATCGCCTTCATCTGTTCATTGAGGTAGTACTCGCGCTGGGATTTCTCCATCTGCTGCTTGACCCGGCCACGAATCCGCTTCTCGATCTGCAGGATGTCGATCTCACCTTCGATCAGCCCCATCAACGCCTCCAGGCGGCCACGCACCTCGCCCACCTCCAGGATGCGCTGCTTCTCCTCCAACTTCAGCGACATGTGGGCGGCGATGGTATCGGCGAGGCGCCCGGGGTCATCGATCCCCGCCAGCGAGGTGAGGATCTCCGGCGGGACCTTCTTGTTGAGCTTCACATACTGGTCGAACAGCGCCATCACCGAGCGGACCAGCACCTCGGACTCCCGCTCATCTGCCTCGCTGCCGCCAACGACCGCTTCCACCTCCGCAGCGAAGTAGTCGCCATGGTCCTCGAGGTCGATTACCTGAGCGCGCCGCACCCCCTCCACCAGCACCTTGATGGTGCCGTCCGGAAGTTTCAGCAGTTGCAGAATGGTGGCGACGGTGCCGATCTCGTAAACGTCGTCACGCCCCGGATCGTCCACTTCGGCACTCTTCTGGGCAACCAGCAGGATCCGCTTGTCGGAGGCCATTGCCGCATCGAGGGCCTTGATCGACTTCTCCCGGCCGACAAAGAGCGGGATCACCATGTGGGGATAGACCACCACATCGCGTAGCGGCAACACCGGAACGCTGGCGGAGGAATCCTCTACGGGGAGGTTGCGGCTTTCAGTATCGGACATCGCTGGGGTCCTCGAAAAAGGGGGGTGAAATCCATTTTTTCTCCCGCATCGCTGCGTACCGGGGATATCCCGATCCCGGAGATTGGCGTGAAGTATACCTGAGGCCGAAAGGCACCGGATTCAATGACCGCGCGCAGAGCGAGCGAAAAAGACGCAGGCTCGCGGGAGGCAAGCAGCGCCCCCTACCCACACCAATCGGGAGCCGATGACACGCCCCCTCCCGGCTGGGGAAGGGGCATCCATCATCGGAAAAAGGAGGGTATCAGTCCGGTGCAACCCGCTGCTGCGGCTCGCCTGGACCTTCGTAGAGAATGTAGGGCTTGTTATCGCCGCGGATCACCGCCTCGTCGACCACCACCTTGCTGACGTCATCCATGGAAGGGAGGTCGTACATGGTGTCGAGCAGCACGTGCTCGAGAATGGTGCGCAGACCACGGGCGCCGGTCTTGCGCTCCATCGCCTTGCGCGCGACCGCCGAGAGGGCATCCTCGCGGAACTCGATGTCCACGCCCTCCATGGAGAAGAGCTTGAAGTACTGCTTGGTGATCGCGTTCCTGGGCTCGGTAAGGATGCGCACCAGCGCCGCCTCGTCCAGCTCCTGCAGCGTCGCCACCACCGGCAGGCGCCCGACGAATTCGGGGATCAGGCCGTAGCGGATCAGGTCCTCCGGCTCCACGTCGGCGATCACCTCGCCGAAGGAGCGTTTCTCCTCCTTGCTCTTCACCTGCGCCGAGAAACCGATGCCCCCCTTCTCACTGCGCTGGCCGATGATCTTGTCCAGGCCGGCGAAGGCGCCACCGACGATGAACAGGATATTGGAGGTGTCGACCTGGAGAAACTCCTGCTGAGGATGTTTGCGCCCACCCTGGGGCGGCACCGAGGCGACCGTCCCCTCGATCAGCTTGAGCAGCGCCTGCTGAACCCCTTCACCGGATACATCGCGGGTGATCGACGGGTTCTCCGACTTGCGCGAGATCTTGTCGATCTCGTCGATGTAGACGATGCCGGTCTGCGCCTTCTCGACGTCGTAGTCACACTTCTGCAACAGCTTCTGGATGATGTTCTCGACGTCCTCGCCGACATATCCCGCCTCGGTCAGCGTCGTGGCGTCGGCAATGGTGAACGGGACGTTGAGCAGCCGTGCCAGGGTCTCGGCCAGCAGGGTCTTGCCGGAGCCGGTGGGACCGATAAGCAGGATGTTGCTCTTGGAGAGCTCCACCTCATCGCCGCTCTGATGGGCATCGAGGCGCTTGTAGTGGTTGTAAACCGCCACTGACAGCACCTTTTTGGCGCGTTCCTGACCAATCACGTACTCGTCGAGAACCTGCTTGATCTCCTGAGGCTTGGGCAGCTTGCTCTCGCCCTCCACCGCCTTGTCCTGCAACTCCTCTCGAATGATGTCGTTGCACAGGTCGACGCACTCGTCGCAGATGAAAACCGAAGGTCCGGCAATCAGCTTGCGGACTTCGTGCTGGCTCTTGCCGCAAAAGGAACAGTAGAGGAGCTTGCCGTCGTCGTCGCCACGGCCGGATCTGTTATCGCTCATCGAACACCTCGCTGGGCGCCCCGAATCAGGCGCCGCGGAAAACCGGGAATGCTTCAATTCAACTACAGCACCGGGGCGCTGACAAGCCCCGACCACCGAGTTATTGCACAATTCATTCCCGTTTACATACCGTTCGTCCAACGGTTATATGACTTCACTCGGATTTCATCAACCGGAAACATCCTGCGGGATCTCCCGGGAGGAGATCACCTCGTCGATCAGGCCGTACGTTTTCGACTCCTCCGCACCGAGGAAGAAATCGCGCTCGGTATCGAGCTGGATCTTGTCCAGCGACTGTCCGGTGTGGCGGGCAAGGATGCCATTGAGCTTCTCGCGCAGCAGCAGGATCTCCTTGGCGTGGATCTCGATCTCGGTGGCCTGACCGCGGAAACCGCCCAGCGGCTGGTGGATCATGGTGCGCGAGTTGGGCAGGCTGTAGCGCTTGCCGGCGGCGCCACCAGCCAGCAGCACCGCACCCATGCTCGCCGCCTGGCCGATGCACAGGGTACTGACGTCGGGCTTGACGAACTGCATGGTGTCGTAGATCGACAACCCCGCGGTCACCGAACCGCCGGGAGAATTGATGTAGAGATGGATGTCCTTGTCCGGATTCTCCGACTCCAGGAAAAGCATCTGCGCGACGATCAGGTTCGCCATGTAGTCCTCGACCTGACCAACGCAGAAGATCACCCGCTCCTTGAGGAGCCGGGAGTAGATATCGTAGGCACGCTCGCCACGAGGCGTCTGCTCGACCACCATCGGTACGAGGTTGGCCTGGACGTCGAGGGCGCCGCCAAGGCCACCGTTACGGAAAGGGAAATCGGACATAGGTCCCTCCTCATCAGGGAAACCGGGAAATGGGGGATGACGGGATTATGCTATGGACGGGCCATAAACGAAATCGCCCGCCGCACCCCGAAGCTCCAGGCAGCTATGGGGGCGGGGCGGGCGCCTTTCAACTCTAGGAGCCTGTCGGGCTTAGGGGGATCGAGCGGCGGGAGTGGGAGAGCGGCCCCAATTTTCCGAAAATTCGAGGAAAATAGTGAGCTATTTAACGAGGATTTTCGGAAAAGGGCAGGGCCGCTCTCCCGCTTTCGCAGCCGATTCATCCTAAGTCCGACAGGCTCCTAGGAGCAGAGCAGCAAACGCTACTTGCCGGCGTTCATCACCTCATCAAAGGTGGCGGTGACGTCGTTCACCCGGGCCTCGGAGAGGATCTGCTCGACCACCTGATCCTCCAGCACCGAGGACTGGATACGCGACAGGTACTCGGGGTTCTTGTAGTACCAGGCAATCACCTCGGCGGGTTCCTCATAGGTGGAGGCCAGCTCCTCGACCTTGGCGCGAACCCGGTCGGTGTCGGCCTTCATCTCACCGGATCGGACGATCTCCCCCACCATCAGGCCGAGGGCGACCCGGCGACGAGCCTGCTCCTCGAACAGTTCGCGCGGCAGCGAGAAGTTGCCCCCCTGGTTATAGCGCTGTGCATCCTGGCTCAGCACGTCGATCTCCCGCTCGACCAGCGCCTTCGGCAGATCGAAGGGGTTCTTCTCCAGCAGGGCATCCATCACCGCGCTCTTCACCTTGGACTGGATGGCACCGCGCAGCTCGCGCTCCATGTTGCCGCGAACCTCCTTGCGCAACCCCTCCAACCCGCCCTCAGCCACCTTCATCTCGGCGGCGAGTTCATCGTTCAGCTCCGGCAGCTCCTTCTCTTCCACCGAGTGGAGCTTGACCGCGAACCGGGCGGCCTTGCCGGCCAGCGATTCCACGTGATACGCCTCCGGGAAGGAGACCTCCAGCGTCTTTTCGTCGCCGGCGGAGAGCCCCACGAGCTGCTCCTCGAAACCGGGAATCATCTGCTTGGAGCCGAGCACGATGGGCGCCTTCTCGGCCTTGCCACCCTGGAACAGCTCACCGTCGATGGAACCTTCGAAATCGATGGTCACCCGGTCCCCCTCGGCAGCGGCCCGCTCCACCGTCTTCCAGGTCGCGCGCTGCTCGCGCAACTTCTCCAGCATCGCGTCCACGTCGGCCTCGGCCACCTCGGCGACCGGGCGCTCCACGCTGATCTCGCTCATCGCCACCAGGGTCACCTCGGGATAGACCTCGAAGGTGGCGGTATACTTCAGCTCGTCATCGTTCAGATCGGCCGCGGTGATCGAAGGCGGACCGGCCAGGTGCAGGCTCTGCTCGTTGACCGCCTCACCGAAGGTGGAGTGGATCACCTCATCGACCACCTCGCCGCGAACCCGACCGCCGTATTGACGCTTGATGACCTTCAACGGCGCCTTGCCGGGACGGAAACCATCGACACGCAGGGTACGGGCCATCGACTTCAGCCGCTCATCCACCTGAGCATCGATCTGCCCGGCCGGGACCTGAACGGTCATCTTGCGTTCCAAACCTTCGGTCGTCTCGACAGAAACCTGCATCTCTCACCTCTGTACGTAAGGCCCGTTGGGCCGGCTCGTTTGAATCCAAATGCCTGACATAAAGCTGAATCATGGTGCGAAAGGCGAGACTCGAACTCGCACGGGTTGCCCCACTGGAACCTAAATCCAGCGCGTCTACCAGTTCCGCCACTTTCGCCGACGGGTTATCAAGCGGGCCATTATAGCGGGGAAAGGGGGTGTGGGGGAACCGGGCGGGAATCGGATAACAGGTGAAAGATAAGGATTCCCGACCCCGAAAAGGCATAGCGGCGAAAACGTCGAGCACCGCGAGACGTTTTCGCCTGAAATCTGAAACCTCAGGGGTTTCAAGCATAGGCATCAAGCATCCCGACGCCGACCGCGGCGCTCTGCGCCTGAGGCATATCGGCCTCCTCCCCATCGCCCCCGCCACCGCGGCCGCCACGACCGCTTCCGTCACCCTCGCCATCCCCCTCACGAGCCCGCTGGTCGGGAGGAGCGTCGGAGACCTCGGCCTCCGCCAGTTGGAGCCCGTTGTCGCCCATCATCTCCCGCAGCCGCGGCATCGCCTGCTCGAGGGCCTCGCGCACCGCCGGGTTGTGGGAGACAAAAGAGACACTGGCCTGATCGCCGTGCATCTTCACTTTCACCTCGATCGGCCCGAGGGTGGGCGGATTGAGGCGGATCTCCGCCTTCTCGATCTTTTCGTTGGCCATCCACATCACGCGGTTGCCGAGGGAGTCGTTCCACCCCGGTTGACGAAATGGCGTGTCGATGGCACTACGCATCGGCGGCTGGGCCGACGCGGTCGCCTGGGCGGCGGATGCCGCCCCCCCGCCGGCGGTCGCGGGGGCCGTCAAGGTGGACGATGCGCCGGCACCTTCGGTGTTCTGGGCCGCCGGCGTCGCCGCCAGACGACTATCGAGCAGTTGGCTGAATGCCCGCTGCCCAGCGCTCCCATCCGCCGCCTTGTCGACCACCGCCGCGAACTCGCGGCGGGTGGTGAGCTCGCCGCCCGCTTCCGCCGCCGAAACCGATTCCGCCCCCCCCGGCAGCCCGCCCGCGGTGGTCGAATTGGCCGCCGCAGACAGCGTGAGCGGCATCCCGCCGGTGGCAGCCGGCAAGCCGTTGCCGCCGCTCGGCAGGCCGCTGCCGCTCGCCGACAAGCTCACCGACGCCACGGGCAGGTTCAACAGCTCCAGTCCGGGAGGGAGCACCACTTCGTCGACCGGCGGATCGTCATCGTCCCCCTCCGCTGCGGTCTCCACGGACTTCTCCTCCTCGGCCCCCTCGCCATCCTCCGTCGAACCGGCATCCTGCGAATCCCGCTCCTCCGGCGATTCCTCGCCGACGACTCCCCCCTCCCCTTCAGGGGCGGGGGCCCCATCGGAGGCCGCGGTCGCATCGGGCGAGGCGGCCTCCGGACGACTCTCCTCCAGGTGGCGGGAGAGGGCCTCGGAAAAGCCCCCCCGACCCTCGGCAGCGGCGGGTTCCCCGCCCCCCCCCGCCGCGGCCTGAGCGGCCTGCACCGGCGCGGAGGCGGGCTTGCTCCCGGTGAGCAGCATCTCTAAGGTTACTTCGGACACGTTGAAATCTCTCGTCGGTTGGCTCTTGTCAGGAAACAAGCAATCGGGATGCCAGGTGTTTGGAACCTGATTTCCTCACCCTCCTCCACGGTATCGCTGCGCCCGCTCGTCGCTCTCTCCCTGCTCCGCCCGCTCCTCCTGCTCCAGCTCCTCGTCACGCAGCCGCTCGACCGCCTTCTCCATCGCCTGGAGCCGGCTGCGCGCCGCCTGCCAGTCGGTGATCCGCCGGCGGACCACCTCGCGCGCCTGAGCCACCACCACCTCCTGCTGTTCGACGGCCGTATTGAGCTGGGCGAGGAAACGGCGGTAGGAGAGCAGCGCGCCGGTGGTGAAGCCGCCGCCCCCCTCCCGGGTGAAGCGCTGGGCGTACTCCTCACGATAGCGCTTCAGCTCCTCCAGCTGCTGCTCCCGCCGCACCAGCTCACCCCGCGCCTCGCCGAGACGGCGGGCCGCCTCCTGCTGACGGTTCTCCGCCACGTGGACGATGGGTCGCATGCGGACCGAGCGTTTCATTTAGTGGATTGCCCCGTCATCCGACGGCACCCGGCGGCCGCTGGCTGCCGACGAGCTTCATCAACCCCGCCAGCGCCTCCTCGAAAGGGACCGCCTTGCGCTGATCCTGCTGCAGGAAGTGCATCAGCCGCGGCTGGAACTCGATCGCCTCGTCGACCCGCGAATCGGCCCCCCGCTGGTAGGCACCCACCGAGATCAGGTCGCGGTTCTGGCTGTAGGTGGCGGAGATGGAGCGGAAGCGGCGCGCCGCCTGCTGGTGCTCGGGCGAGGTGATCTCATTCATCGCACGACTCACCGACGCCTCCACGTCGATCGCCGGATAGTGGCCCTGTTCGGCCAGCGAGCGCGACAGCACGATGTGGCCGTCGAGGATACCGCGGGCGGCGTCGGCCACCGGGTCATTGGTGTCGTCCCCCTCGGTGAGTACGGTGTAGAAAGCGGTGATCGACCCGGTGGAGCCGTTGCCCGCGCGCTCCACCAGCCGCGGCATCTTGGCGAAGACCGACGGCGGATAGCCCTTGGTGGCCGGCGGCTCGCCCACCGCCAGGGCGATCTCGCGCTGGGCCTGGGCGAAGCGGGTCAACGAATCCATCAGCAACAGCACCTCCAACCCCTGGTCGCGGAAGTACTCGGCGATGGAACTGGCGAGCATCGCGCCATGCAGACGCATCAACGGCGGGTTGTCGGCCGGGGTGGCCACCACCACCGCGCGGGCCAGCCCCTCCGCGCCGAGGATCTTCTCGACGAACTCCTTCACCTCGCGGCCGCGCTCGCCGATCAGCCCCACCACTACCACGTCGGCGGTGGTGTACTTGGTCATCATGCCGAGCAGCACCGACTTGCCCACGCCGGTGCCGGCGAACAGACCCATGCGCTGGCCGCGCCCGACGGTCAGCATGGAGTTGATCGCGCCGATGCCGACATCCAGCGGCTCGTCGATCGGCCGGCGCACCAGGGGATTGAGCGGGGTGCCGGTAAGCGAGCGGCGCTCCGCCGCATGCAGCGGTCCCTTGCCGTCCAGCGGCTTGCCGGCGCCATCCAGCACCCGCCCGAGCAGGCTAGGGCCCACCGCCACCTCGTGGCCCTTGTGGGTCGGGATGACCCGCGCGTTGGGCACCAGGCCGACGGTGTCGCCGGTGGGCATCAGGTAGGTCTTGCCCTCGGCGAAGCCCACCACCTCCGCCTCCACCGGCGCGCTTCCGGCGGAGACCACCAGGCAGCGGCCGCCGATCGCCTCCTGCACCCCCACCGCCTCCAGGGTGAGACCGACGATGCGGGTCAACCGTCCCTCCACCACCAGCGGCGGCGGAGCAACCCGCTCGGCATACTTGGCAATCCGCTCGCGCCAGATCGCCCCGCGCTGGATCTCAGGCCTGGGCATGGGGTTCTTTCATGGATTGGGATGGGAAACGCGGAGGACGCAGAGACGCAGAGAACGCAAAGAAGAGTTCGAATGCGCAGAGACCGTTGCAGGAACAGTTAGTGATTGTGCACACCATTACTCGATCATCGAAAAAGGAGGCTCGATCATTCCGATTCCCGCAAAACGCCCTATCGACACCGGCCCTCATCTCTTCTTCTCCGCGTTCTCTGCGTCTTTGCGCCCTCCGCGTTCCCTTCCAGAGCGCCAAAAATGAGCCTACGACCGATCGTCGTCGCCGCGTTCGTCGCCGAGGGCGCCGGCGATCAGCACCTGCAGGCGCTTCTCGACGGTGGCGTCGATACGTGAATCCTCCGCCACCACCTCACAGCCGCCGCGGCTGATCCGCACGTCCTCCATCAGCCGCCACGCCTGCTCGCCCTCGTGCAACGACAGCGCCTCGCGGACCAGGGCGGCGTCCTCGGGGTGGAGGTGGAGCTGGACGCTGCGCGCCGCCACCGGCAGGGCGGCGGCGGCCTCGCGCACCGCAGCGATCACCTGACCGGGATCGATATGGAGTTCGCGCCGCACCACTTGGCTCGCCACCAGCATCGCCAGCTTGGCCACCTCCTTCTCCACCTCCTCGTCGAGCTCCTCGAAGGGGTGGATCAGCGCCTCCATCAGCACCTCCAGCTCGCCCCCCTTCTCGATCAGCCGGGCGCGCTCCTGCTCGGTCTCGGCGATGCGCGCATCGAACTCCGCCTGACCGGCCACCCGCCCCTCCACCAGCCCGGCGGCATAACCCTCCTCGAAGGCCTGCTTCTGGATCGCCTCGATCTCCTCCACCGTCGGCGGCTGCGGCAGCGCCTCCTCGGGCTCCTCCTGCTTTTTCTTCTTGACGAAGGCGTTGGGGTCGGTGACGTCCGGTGCCTGCCAGCGGTCGACCTCGTCGAGCAGCTCCTTCGGAATCAGGTGGGAGAAACGGCCGTGACCGCCGCCCACCCTAGACATATGCGTCGCCCTTGCCGCCCAACGAGATCTCGCCGGCGTCGGCCATGCGGCGAGCGATCGCCAAGACCTCCTTCTGCGCCTGCTCCACCTCGCTCAGGCGCACCGGGCCCTTCGCCTCCAGATCGTCGCGCAGCATCTCCGAGGCGCGCTTCGACATGTTCTTGAAGATCTTCTCCTTGACCGGCTCGTCGGCCCCCTTCAGCGCCAGCAGCAGAGTCTCCGAGGGGACCTCGCGGAGGATCATCTGGATACCGCGATCGTCGACATCGGCGAGGTTGTCGAAGACGAACATCAGGTCGGCGATCTGCTGGCCCAGGTCGGCATCCACGTCCTTCACCGAGGACATGATCTCCGCCTCGATCGAGCCCTCGACGAAGTTGAGGATGTCGGCCGCCTTTTTCACGCCGCCGACGCTGGAGGCCTGGGCGTTGGCACCGCCGGAGAACTGCCGTTCGAGGATGATGTCCAGCTCCTGCAGCGCCGAAGGCTGGATGCGGTCGAGCGAGGCAATACGCATGATCAGGTCGGGGCGGGTACGCTCCGGCAGGTGGGAGAGGATCTCCGCCGAGTGGTCCTCCTCCAGATAGGAGAGGATGGTGGCGATGATCTGCGGGTGCTCGTTGCGGATCACCTCCGCCACCGCGCGGGGGTCCATCCACTTGAGGGTCTCCAGCCCCTTCGCCTCGCGCCCCATCATGATCCGGTCGATCATGCCGGCCGCCTTGTCCTCGCCCAGCGCCGCGATCAGCACCTTGCGGATGTAGTCCTCGGAGCCGACGCCGATGCCGGTCTGGTGGCCCACCGCGGTGAGGAAGTTGTCGACCACCACGTCCACGTCGTCCTTGCTGACGTTGGTCAGCGACGACATGGTCATGCCCACCTTCTGCACCTCTTTCGGGTTGAGATGCTTGAGCACCTCGGCGGCGTCGTGCTCGCCGAGCGACATCAGCAACACCGCGGCGCGCTCGGCGCCGGAGAGCTTGATCGGGGGCTTGTTCTGCTCAGACATCTTCGGCGATCCAGTTCTTCAGGGTTTGGGCGACGATCTTCGGATCCTGGGCCACCAGCCCCTTCACCGCCTCCATCTGCAGGTCGGCGTTGGAAGGGCCCTCCAGGGCGGCCGGCGCCTGGGTGGTCAGGCTGACCCCCTGCTCGCCGAAATCCTCCATCGCGCCGGCCCCTTCGGCCACCAGGGCGGAGGACTCGGCACCGCGCTGGGCCAGGCTGTTGAGGATCGGACGCAGCACGCCGAAGATCACGAACAGCACCGCCAACCCGCCGAGGAGCTGCTTGGCCAGCTCCCAGAACCAAGGCTCCTTCCAGATCGGCACCTCGGCCGGCGGCGCCTCCTCTTCGGCATCCATGAACGAGGCGTTGATCACGTTGACGCTGTCGCCGCGCTGGGCGTTGAAGCCCACCGCCTCCTTCACCAGGGAGGTGATGCGCTCCAGCTCGTCGGCCTTCAACGGGGTCCGGGTCGGCTTGCCCTCCTCGTCCACCCCCTTGCGGTCGTCCACCACCACCGCCACCGACAGCCGGCGCACGGTGCCGGTGGCGAGCTTGGTGTGGCTCACCGTGCGATCCACCTCGTAGTTGCGGATCACCTGCTTGCTGGCGTTGGTCTTGGTCGCATCGCTATTGCCGGAATCGGCGCCGGTACCCGCCACCTCGGGCGCGACGCCGCCGCCGGGGGGCTGGTTGGTCAGCGCGCCGGGGACCCCGGAGACGCCGGCCCCGCCCTTCGACTCCTCCTCGGAAAGCTGTTCGCTGCGCACCGCGGTCTGGTCGGGGTTGTAGCTCTCGCGGGTCCGTTCGGTGACGGTGAAATCGAGATCGGCGGAGACCTGCGCGCGCACCCCCTCGGCGCCCACCACCGGCTGGAGGATGTGCTCGATGCGCTTGATGTAGTCGTGCTCCACCTTGCGGGTATATTCGAACTGCTTGCCGCTCATCTCCACCTCGGTGGAGGCCTCGTCGGCGGTGAGCAGGCGGCCGGCCTGGTCCACCACCTTGACGTTGGAGGGCAGCAGCGAGGGGATCGAGGAGGCGACGATGTGGACGATCGCCTGCACCTGGCTGCGCTCCAGGGCGCGGCCGCGGGCGAGCTGGACCATCACCGAGGCGGTGGGGTCCTGACGGTCACGGATGAACACCGATTTCTTGGGGATGGCGAGGTGGACCCGCGCCTTCTGCACCGCCTCGATGGTCTCCACGGTGTGGGCCAGCTCCCCCTCCATGGCGCGCTGGTAGCGGGCCTTCTGCATGAATTCGCTGGTGCCGAAACCCTGGTCCTTCTCCAGCAGCTCGAAGCCCATGCCGCCCCCCTTGGGCAGGCCCTGGGCAGCCAGTTTCATGCGGATCTCGTGGACCTTGTTGGAAGGGACGCGGATGGCACCGGTGGTCTGGTCGATCTCGTAGGGGACCTGGGCCTGTTCCAGGGCCTCGATCACCATGCCGGCATCCTTGTCGGTGAGGTTGCCGTAGAGTTTGCCGAAGGTGGGGCGCTGGGACCACAGGGCGACCCCGACGACCAGGGCGATGACCAGGGCGGCACCGACGATCAGACCGACCTGGCGCCAGCCGGACAGTTCACTGAAGCCCCGGGTCAGGGCCGAGACGTTCGCTTTCGATTCCTCCGCCATGGATGGATACCTGTCGTGCCAACCGCTTCCGCTTGGAGAGTTGGAGCATTGTAACTGAAGGCCCGCCCTTTCCCCACAAATCGACCCTCAGCGCCTTGCGACCCACTGATGGCCGATTCGTGAGGAAAGGGCGGGCCTCGTCCGCCGGCTTACACCTGCATCCGTTTGATTTCGTTATAGGCCTCCAGCAGTTTGCCGTGGACGCTCTTCATCGCCGCGAAGGAGAGGCTGGCCTTCTGGGTGGCAATCATCACCTGCTCCAGACCGACGTCCGAGTCACCCCGGACGAAGGACTCCTGGAGGCTCTTGGAGGTCTGCTGGGCCTCGTTGACCGAATCGATGGAGTTGCGCAGCAGCGTGGCGAAATCGCTCCCGCCGGCCTGCGCCCCCTCCTGGACCGCACCGATCCCCGCAGCCCCGGAGGCCTGCACCCCCTGGGCCTCGGCCCGCATCGCACGCATCTGGCTGAGGACACTGTTCACGTCAAAGTCATTCATGGCGGCTACTCCGTTGCGACGTCGAAAATCCGTCGCCGATCTCTACTTGCCTCGGGACCATGCAGGTCATGTGCCACCTGATGCAAAACCACTCGAACAGAGAGGATGATCAAACATCAACCAATTGTTTTAGAACGGGGAATCAGACCGCGAAGGGTGTGAATACGGGAATTGAGGTATGGGTTGGAGGGGAGAATTGGCCGTCGGGCGGCTAAGGGTTGCCCAACGGTTTTCCGGCGGCCGTCGAATCCCGGATGCGGTGCCACCCGGACAGAGCGAACATTTCACCTGAGGATGGTTTTCACATCAACCGCAAAAACGAACGCACCCGAAGGCGGGAACCCCGCCCCGGGTGCATCGCTATGAAGCAGCGCCTCCGCTCAGGCCGCCTCGCCGGGGATCGCCACCCCCGCCTCGCGCATGCGCGCGATCTTGTAGCGCAAGGTGCGCGGGCTGATGCCGAGCTTCTCCGCCGCCGCCTTGCGGCTGCCGGCGGCCAGGGCGTCGATGATCAGGCTGAACTCACGCGCCTTGAGGTCGTCACCGAGGCACCCCTCGCCGCGCCCCTCCTCGCCATCGGTGCTCTCCGCCGCTGGCGGCGCCATCGGTTCGGCGATCCGCGCGGCCGGCACCGCCATCCGCGGCAGGTCGCTGAAGGTCTCGAAGATCAGGTTCTCCGGCTCGATCCGGCCGCCCTGCATCAGGATCAGCGCCCGCTGGATGACGTTGTCCAGCTCGCGCACGTTGCCCGGCCAGGGGTAGGCGCGCAGCCGCGCCTCGGCCGCCGGCGAGATCTGCGGCGGCGGCGTCGGCTCGCGGTGGTGGCGGGCGATGAAGTGGGCGGCCAGCGGGGCCACGTCGCCGGGACGCTCGCGCAGCGGGGCCAGTTTCAGCGGGAAGACGCTCAAGCGGTAGTAGAGGTCCTCGCGAAACTTGCCGTCGGCCACCATCTGCTTCAGATTGCGGTTGGTGGTGGCCAGCACCCGCACGTCGAGCAGCGTCGGCTTGCGCCCGCCGATCCGCTCCACCTCCTTCTCCTGGATCACGCGCAGCAGCTTCGCCTGCAGCCCCAGATCCATCTCCGAGATCTCGTCAAGCAGGATCGTCCCCCCCTGGGCCTGCTCGAACTTGCCGGGGTTGGACTGATAGGCCCCGGTGAACGCCCCCTTCTCGTAGCCGAAGAGCAGCGCCTCCAGCATGTTCTCGGGGATCGCCGCGCAGTTGATGGCGACGAACGGCCCCTCGGCCCGCGGCGAGGCGTCGTGGATGAAGCGGGCGAACACCTCCTTGCCGCTGCCGCTCTCGCCGTTGAGCATCACCGTGACGTCGGTCTGCGCCACCCGGCGGGCCAGCTCCAGCAGCTCGCGGGTGCGTGCGTCCTCGGTGACCACCCCATGGATCGCGGTGGGCCGGCTGGCGGGCATGTAGCGCTCCACCATCTCCACCAGCACCTCCGCCTCGAAGGGCTTCACCAGATAATCGGTCGCCCCCTCCTGCATCGCGCTCACCGCCCGGTCGATGGTGCCGTAGGCGGTCATCAGCACCACCGGCAACTCGGGGCGCACGGCGCGGATGCGCTTGAGCAGGGTGTGGCCGTCCATCGGCCGCATCCGCACGTCGCTCACCACCATCGCCACCGCCTCGCGCTCCAGCACCTCCAGCGCCTTGGCGCCGTCGGTGGCCGAGAGCACCGGAAAGCCGGCCAGCTCCACCGTATCGCAAAGGGCCTCGGAGAGGGAGGGATCGTCCTCGACGATCAACACCGCACCGCTGTTCATGACCAACCTCCTTCGACAGAGGGCGCAAGGCCGACCGTCATCGTTTCGTCTTCTTGGTTGTTGCCGGGTGCCGGAGCCTCCCCCGAGAGCAGCGCCTGACGCCGCTCGCCGGTGGGCAGGCGGATGGCGAAGCACGCCCCCTCCCCCGCCTGCGGCTGCTCCAGCTCGATTCGACCGTGGTGGGCCTCCACCACGTTGCGCACCACCGCCAACCCCAGGCCGGTGCCGTCGGGCCGGGTGGTGAAAAAGGGTTCGAAGACCGTCTCGCGGATGTCCTCGCCGATGCCGGGGCCGTTGTCCGCCACCCGGACGGCGACGAACCCCGCCCCTTCGAGCCGCACGTCGACCCGCAGCCGCACCCCCTCGCCCACCGCCTGGATGGCGTTGGCGCCGAGGTTGATCAGCGCGCCGAGCAGCGCCTCGCGATTGCCGTGAAGGGTCACCCCCGCCACCCGCTGGTCCACCTCGATGCCGCCGCCCACCGCCGCCAGTTGCGGCTCCAGGGTCTGCGCCAGGTCGGCCAGCAGCCCGTCCAGCGCCACCGCCTCGCTGTCGGTGGAGCCGCCGCGGGCGAACACCAGCATGTCGTTGACCATCCGCTCCATGTGGCGCAGCCGGTCGCGAATCCGCTCCGCGAAGCGGGCCCGCCCGGCGGCGTCCAGATTGGGACGGCCGAGATTGGAGATGTAGAGGAGCGCCGAGGCGAGCGGCGTGCGGATCTGATGGGCCAGCCCGGCCGCCACCTCACCCATGGCGGTCAACCGCTGCTGGCGGGCGACCATCTCCTGCAGGGCGCGGGTCTCGGTGACGTCCTTGAGCAGCACGATCTGCCCCGGCTCGCTGCCCAGGGAGCGTACCGAGACGCTCACCCGGCGCCCGTCCTGGAGCACGATCTCGTCGCCGTTGCCCCCGCTACGCTCGAAGGCGCGCAGGGTCACCTCCCGCCAGCGCTCCCCGAGCAGCGGCTTGCCCAGCAGGTCGACCGCCGCCGGGTTGCACTCGCGCACCACCCCGTCGCCGTCGAGCACCAGCACCCCGGCCGGCAGCGCCTCCAACAGCCGCTCCAGCCGATTGGCCAGTTGCTCCTTCTCCGCCAGCTCCCGCAGCCGCTCGCTGTTGGCCACCGCCAGCGCCTCGTGCAGCCGCGCCACCTGGTTCTCCAGGTCGCGGTAGGAGGCCTCCAGCGACAGCGACATCTCATTGAAGACGTTGAAGGCGTCCTCCAGGCGCTGCGCCGAATCGAGCGATGAGCTGGTGGCGATGGGGTTGTGCATGGTCGTATTCGCTCCCGGTGACGGGCCCCGGACGGCGGGGCTGGATGTCCGAGACAAGGAAAGCGAATATCGTGCCATCAACAATTATTATTATAAATCAGTAAGTTGTATAACAATGAGACGGCTGTGCCAAAAAGTTGGCGATACGGGAGGGAGGGAGTGACGGGGTGTCGGCGGGGAGAACGGGAATTCGCCGGTCGATCGGGCGGGGGGGACCTCTCACACCTACCATGAAAGGCGGAATCAACAGGGCTACCGCGAAGGGTTCAAAAACCGGCGCCCACCGAATCCACGGCAGTCCCGGCGAACTCCGGCTTGAGCAACAACAGCCACGCCTCGACGAAGTCGGGCAGATGGCGGTTGGCGGCGTGGTACTCCTTCCAGCCGTGGTAGGCGCCAGCCAACAGGTCCAGCTGAAACAGGTTGTCGTCGAAGGCACCGCCGGTGTCGGCGAGGATGCCGAGGCGGTTGACCGTCCCCGCGTCCGTCGGGTAACGCACCATCAGCAGCTTGCCGAGGCCCAGATCGGCGACGTCGCCGGCGAAGGTGACCTGCTCGGCCACCTCGATCTTGTGGTCGGCGTCCTTGCCGTACCCCATGATCCCCGGCACCTCCTTGAAGTACCAGTAGCGCCCCTGACGCTCCTTGGCCAGGGTGTAGTCGTAGGCGATGCCGTTGTTGCGGTGGACATTGAAATGGCGCACTCCGTTCGCCGTCTCAACGACGGCGGAGCCCTGCATGAGGACATCCTCCAGGTCGGTGCGACTGAGCCACACCAGCGGCTTGGCCAGCCCCCCTTCGCGGAGCGCCCCATCCAGCACCTGCTGCTTGGTATAACGGTAGCGGGTCAGCTCCGCCCTTCTCGCCTCCGCCTGCTCCAGGGTCAGCCCCCGTTCGTCGAACGGCAGCCCATAGAGGGCGTGGGGATGGTCGGCGTCCCGCTCCGTAACGCCGGCCAGCCGTTTGACGTAGTACTTGGTCATCAGGATGCGCCCCGCCGGGATGCGCTCGAGCATCTTCGCCTGGGCCTTGGCGGCGCGGGCGGCGTGGGCGTGGGCCCGCTCCAGGTCGGGGTGCCAGCGGTAGCGGTCGAAGTGGCGTTCGATGAAGACGGCGTCGTGCAGGCGGCTCGGACGCTTGGCGCGGACATCCTCGACATAGGTGCGGCAGAGGAAATCGAGGGTGGCGAGCACCCGCTTCAGATCAAAGGGGATCGCCGGTGCATGGACACCGTGGATCGCCGCCGGATCGTAATCCGCCCCCTTGCGCAGATAGTCGGCGGTGTGGCGCGCCACCGCACAGAGGTCGCTGCTGCGGTCGACGCGCATCCGCCCCTCCATCGGAGCGGGATCGGGAGAGAAACGCTCCGCCGCCACGGTCGTGGCGAACAGCAGCAGAAACGGTGGCAGCCAACGGCGAATCACAGGTCATTCCCCTCCGCATCGATAAAGCACAGCCCGCGGATATCCACCCCGAGGGCGACCCTCTCCGCCGACGGCGGCGCGCCGGACAGACGGGCGACCCGGGGGTCGTCCACCCCCGGCAGACGCAAATGAAGCCGGCACTCATGACCCAGCGCCTCGCGCCTCTCCACCGCCGCGGCTGCCGGGGTGGAACGCCTCCGGGCGCAGGCCGCCCGCGATCGACTTGCCGATCCACGGACCAAGACGGGCGGCCAGCGCCAGCCCCACCCCCTCCTCCTCCTCCAGGTTGCAGAGATCCGGCCAGTCATCGGCCGAGTGTATCCGCTCATCGGATTCCTTGCAGCGTGGCAGAGGATGCACCGCTTCTCCAACACCAACCGCACCAAGCCTCCTCGCCGCCAAAAGGCCGGCAAGGCGTCGCCCGCAGGAGCGGCGCCGTTTCCGGCAATCACCGAAAAAGACTATGTTTATCGAAATAAATATGTAAGAACCATCTTAATAGTCATTAAGAATTTTCTTAAATGCCAAGACCTTTCCGAAACCCGCGGATTCGCCAAGGCACCAACCCGCCCCTGCGCTGGCTGGCGTTCGCGCTGCTCTTCGGGCTGCTGCCGGCGGCGCACGCCGCACAGGAGGTCCGGATCGGGGTGCTGGCCAAGCGCGGACCGGCGGTGGCGCAAGCGATGTGGGAACCCACCGCCGACTACCTGTCGCGGCAGGTCGACGGCTACCGCTTCCGCATCGTCCCCCTCGGCTTCGGCGAGATCCATTCGGCGGCGGCCCGCGGCGAGGTGGACTTCATCCTCGCCAACCCCTCCTTCTACGTGCAGTTGGAGAGCCGCTACGGCGCCTCGCGCATCGCCACCCTGCGCAACCGCGCCGGCGACGACGGCCACGAGCGGTTCGGCGGGGTGATCTTCGCCCGCGCCGAGCGCCGCGATCTCGACGATCCGGCGGCGCTCAAGGGGGGGCGTTTCGCGGCCGTGGAGGAGAACTCCCTGGGGGGCTTCCACATGGCCTGGCGGGAGCTCCACCGCCTCGGTATCGACCCCTACCGGGACTTCGCCGAACTGCTCTTCACCGGCACCCACGACGCCGTGGTCTACGCGGTGCTGGAGCGGCGGGTGGACGCCGGCACCGTGCGCAGCGACACCCTGGAGCGGATGGCGGCCGAGGGGAAGATCGAGCTCACCCAGTTGCGGGTGATCGATGCCCGCCCCCCGGATGCGGCGAACGCCACCTTCCCGCTGCTCCACAGCACCCGCCTCTACCCCGAGTGGCCCTTCGCCAAGATGGCCCGCACCGCCGGCGAGCTGACCCGCCGGGTCGCCGTCGCCCTGCTGCAGATGCCGCCCGACGGCCCCGCGGCGCGCGCCTCGAAGAGCGCCGGCTGGACCATCCCTGCCAACTACCAGCCGGTGCGGGATCTGTTGCGGGAGCTGCGCATCGCCCCCTACCAGGACTACGGCAAGGTGACCCCCGGAGAGGTGGTGCGCCTCTACTGGCACTGGCTGGCGCTGGCCGGAGGCGTACTCGCCGCGCTGGCGCTGCTCACCTTCACCGCCACCCGCACCAGCCGCCGACTGCGCCTCTCCGAGGCACAACTGAGCCGCCAGCAGTCGTTCCTCGAAGGGGTGCTGGAGAGCATCGAGGACGGGGTGGTGACCTGCGACGCCGAGGGGCGGCTCTCCCACTTCAACCGCGCCACCCGCGCCTTCCACGGCTGCGAGCAACAGCCGCTGCCGCCGGAGCAGTGGAGCCGTCGCTACAACCTCTACCGCAGCGACGGCCACACCCCGCTGCCGATGGAGGAGGCCCCCCTCTACCGAGCCCTCCTCGGTGAACGGGTCCTCAACCAGGAGATGGTCATCTCCCCACCGGGCGGGCCGCCGCGCTTCGTCCTCGCCTCGGGCCGGCGACTGCTCGACGAAGCGGGACGCACCGCCGGGGCGGTGGTTTCGATGCACGACGTCACCGAGAGCCGCCGCCGCCAGGAGGCGCTGCTGGCCCAGGAGAAGGCGGAGGCGGCGAGCCGGGCGAAGAGCGAGTTCCTGGCCAGCATGAGCCACGAGATCCGCACCCCGATGAACGTGGTGATCGGCATGTCCGAGGTGCTCCTCGACACCCCGCTGGACGCCGACCAGCGCCACTACCTGGAGCTGCTGCAGCACGCCGGATCGAGTCTGCTGGAGCTGATCGACGACATCCTCGACCTCTCCAAGATCGAGGCCGGGCGGATGGAGCTGCACGACGCCCCCTACGATCCGCGCGAACTGCTTGAAGCCACCGTCGAGATCATGGCACCGACCGCGCGAGAGCGGGGGATCGAGTTGCGGCTGGAGTGCGACCCGTTGCCGCGCTCGGTGGTCGGCGACCGCGGGCGGCTGCGGCAGGTGCTGGTCAACCTGCTGGCCAACGCCGTCAAGTTCACCACCGAGGGGAGGATCGTCCTGCGCGTGCGGCAGACCGCGGAAGACCGCCTGCACTTCGAGGTGGAGGACAGCGGCATCGGCATCGCGCCGGAGAAGCAGCGACGGATCTTCGAGGCCTTCTCCCAGGGGGGAAGCCACATCAGCGGACGCTACGGCGGCACCGGCCTGGGGCTTACCATCTGCCAACGGCTGGTGGGCCTGATGGGGGGCGAGATCGGCGTGGAGAGCCAGCCCGGCCGCGGCAGCCGCTTCCACTTCACCTTGCCGGTACAGCGGAATGAGCCCGCCTGCCCGAAAGAGGAGGCTCCGTCCCCACCGCTCACTGCGGGATCATGCGCCGGGCGCCACCTGCTGCTGGCCGAAGACAGTGCGGACAACCGGCAACTGGTCGAGGCCTACCTCAAGGGGAAAGGCTGCACGCTGGAGTGGGCGGAGAATGGCGAGCAGGCGGTGGCGCGAGCCAAGCGCGGCGGGGTCGACCTGATCCTGATGGACATGCAGATGCCGGTGATGGACGGCTATCGCGCCACCCGGGAGATCCGCCGGTGGGAGGAGCGGGAGCGGCGCCCGCCGCTACCGATCCTGGCGCTGACCGCCTACGCCCTCGATGGGGATCGCGAGCGCAGCCTGGCGGCAGGCTGCAACGCCCACTTGAGCAAGCCGATCAGGAAAGGCCAGCTGCTGGAGGCGCTGGGAAGGTGGCTTGGGTAGCGGCTCGTTGGCAATGGCGACTCCGCTCACCACTCTTCCATTTCGGCAACCCGCTTCTTGGCATAGGGCCCGCGAAAGAATAACTTCCTGTCTCGGGATGCCGATCCATCCTCTCCGGCGGCGTTGCGCAAAGGGTTGCACACAACGAGTATGCGCCCCTTTGCGCGCCTTGCCGGAGAGGCGTCTCGGCATCCCGAAACAGGAAGTTATTCTTTCGCGGGCCCTATGGCCTCGTCGAAACCAAAATCACCAGGATCAAGACGACGAGCGAGGCGAGACGTTTTCGCCTGACACCTGACACCTGACACCCATGCGTTCCCTCCAATCCCGCCTGACCCTCGGCCTGCTCATCTCCCTGCTGCTGCTGCTGGCCGGCCAGTGGGTGGTGGTCGATCGGATGGTCCGCTCGGCGGTGGAGGGGTACGCCCAGTCGCGGATCGAGCACGACATGGAGAGTCTGCTCGCCGCCGTCGCCTTCGCCGACGACGGTACCCCGCAGCTCACCTCTCCCGCCCTCAACGCGGTCTACAACCAGCCGCTCTCCGGCCATTACTACCAGCTGCGCAGCGGCGACCATCTGCTGCGCTCCCGCTCCCTGTGGGACGAAGCCCTCGCCGACAGCGCAATCCCGCCGGGGGCGGCCCGGCCGTTCCGCCAGCATGGCCCCGGCGAGCAGCGGCTGATCGGCGTCACTCGCGGTTTCGAGATCCAGCACCACCCCCTCACCATCACCGTCGCCGAGGATCTCTCACCGCTGCGCACCGCGCTGGTCCGCTACCGGGTCTACTTCGCCCTGCTCTTCGTCGCCCTGCTGGCCGGGCTGATCGCGGTACAGCGGCTGGTGGTGCGGCGGGGACTGGAGCCGCTGGAACGGGCGCGGCGGGAACTGATGCGGCTGGAGCAGGGGGAGATCGAGGCCCTCGACGAGCGGGCACCGCCGGAGGTGCGCCCCCTGGTGGAGGAGATCAACCGGCTGCTCAGGGTGATGAGACGGCGGCTGGAACGCTCACGCAATGCCACCGGCAACCTCGCCCACGCCCTCAAGGGCCCCCTCACCCTGCTTGGCCAGGCCGCCGACGGGGCGCCGGAGCCGCTGCGCGGCGAGCTGCACGAGCACGCCGACGCGCTGCGCCGACTGATGGAACGTGAGCTGAAACGGGCGCGCCTGGCCGGCGGCGGCGGCGGACCCCGGCTCGACCTGCGCCGCGAGCTGGAGCCGCTGCTCGATACCCTGCGCCGCATCCACCCGGAGAGGCCGCTGGCCTTCGAACTGCGCATCGAGCCGGGGACCACCCTGCCGATGGACCGCGAGGATCTGCTGGAACTCTTCGGCAACCTCCTCGACAACGCCTGCAAGTGGGCGAGCGGGCGGGTGGTGGTGAGCGCCGAGACGGGCGACGGCCTGCGCCTCGCGGTGGAGGACGACGGCCCCGGCGTGCCCTCCGCACAGCTCGCCGCCCTCACCCGCCGCGGCACCCGACTCGACGAGCAGACCGCCGGCCACGGCCTGGGACTGGCCATCGTCCAGGAGCTGGTGGACGACTACGGCGGCCGGCTCGAACTGACCCGCTCCGCCACCCTGGGCGGGCTTTGCGCGGAGGTTCGACTGTAGGGGCACGGGAAACGTGCAATGCCCCGATCGCTTCTGCGTCCC